>JADHUD010000072.1 GCA_016784705.1 Spirochaetia bacterium
TATTGTCAATAGGCACCCATTTCCAGGCCCAGGATTGGGAATACGTTGTATTGGAGAGATTACAAAAGAACGGTTAGATACATTGCGCGAAGTAGATACAATCTTTATTGAAGAGATTCGTAAAGCCGGGCTGTATGATGAAATCTGGCAGGCTCTTGCGTGCCTGTTACCCGTTAAAAGCGTCGGTGTTCAGGGTGATGAAAGAACGTATGAGGAAGTGTGTTCTCTGCGTGCAGTAACAAGTGAAGATGCGATGACTGCAGACTGGTATCGGTTTCCACCGGAAGTGCTTCAGTCGGCTTCAAACCGTATTTGTAATGAAGTACAGCGGGTGAACAGAGTGCTTTATGATATAACCTCTAAACCGCCGGGAACTGTTGAGTGGGAGTAGGAACTCGGAAAAATCCCAATAATCATCCAGTTTCCTGTTTTTTCTTAAATACCCAGTATCAGCATTATCACTGTATAAAGAATCAGTGTAATAAATGTGTAAAAAATTAAAACATTGCTGTAAAAAACAGACTCTTTTTTCAGTTCCTTACCCAGGAATACTGGAATAATGAAAGGCGGCGGAAGCAGGAAAAAGGTGATGAATGCGTTTCTCATCATCCTGTTCATCTCCAGAATTAGAAGATCAGAGATAAAATAAAAAAACAAACCAGCGAGTATGGATAAAATAAGTCTCAGAATTAGTACTTTAATTGATAGATTCCATTGCATTGATGTTAATTTCAGCTGAAAACCTATTGAAAGAAGAATGAGAGGGGATGTTAGTCTGCTGACAACATCCATTGTTGAAATTATTCCGGTTACTACAAAAAAGCTTTCAATTTCCTGATATATACCTGTAAGATTCAGAAATAAAGCAGATAAAATAGCTAGTATAATTGGAGAGGAGATAAACGATTTAAGGATTTTTTTAATCTGTATTTTCCCCTGATTCTGAGCCTCCAGGAGCGGTGCATACACAAACCAGATAAAAAATTCATGACCGAGGCCAAGCAGTAGGATATAATGCAGATTTTCCATGCCAAAAAGAGAGGAAAAAAGAGCAACACCTACCATCCCGAACTCAAAACCCGTAAAAAAGAAGGGTAATAATGGTACATCTAATGATTTGATTTTTTTTAATAACATGCCAACTAAAAATAGAAGAAGACACATTAAGAAAGTACTGATAAAAAAAATAATATAGTTACTCTTCAATTCCATGGTGAGAAAAGAGATGAAAAACACCGCCGGTAACCCGAGATTTATAATTAATTTTTTTAATCCGCCTACAATTTCATCGGAAAGAATTTTTTTTAACCTGAAAAAAACCCCAACTGCAAGTATGAGGAATATCGGGATGAATCGGGAAATAATATCTGCCATATGAAAATCCTTACCTATTGCATTATTCAAGTGTTACTTTGTTATTGTATTGATCAAGCATTTCACGACCCTTTTGTTCATCAACTTTAATCAGTAATATGGCACCTGTAATAAACAGAACCAATATTGATAAAATACCCAGCCTGTTGCTGCCAGTGACCAAGGTTACTATTCCCATAAGTGCAGGCCCGATAACAGCTGCAAATTTTCCCAGCATATTAAAGAATCCATAAAATTCACCGGCTTGTTTTTCAGGTATGAGCCGTGAATAATAGCTTCTGCTTAATGCCTGAATACCTCCCTGAAATAAACCAATGGAAACAGCAAGAATATAGAAATGAGTAGTGGTTTTCATGAAGTAGCCGAGTATGGTAAGAATGGAATAAGCGGCTATTGCCAGCAATAATGCTCTCTTTATCCCTGTTTTCTTACCTAGAAGATTATAGAGAAGTGTTGCCGGAAATGCTACAAATTGAACTATCAATAGTGCAGTAATAAGTGATCCTGCGGGAAATCCGAGCGATGAGCCGTAATCAACTGCCATTCTGATAATTGTATCCACTCCATCAATATAGAACCAATAGGCAAAAAGGAATAGACCGACAACTTTTAAGTATCTGATTTGTCGGAAAGTTTCTCCTAATTGCTTGAATCCGGAGGATATAGCTTTTCCCGAAGGTAATCCTTTGTTTTTAGCCGGTTCTTTCACAAAGAGTATGATAGGGAGGGAAAAAACCGCCCACCAGATTGCTACGGTAAGAAATGCAATTCTGATTGCCGTGACATCATCTGCAATACCGAATAGACTTGGTTTGAGATACATAACAACGTTAATGAGAAATAACAGTCCTCCGCCAATATACCCAAGTCCGAAACCCAGGGAAGATGCGTAGTCGACCTTTTTCTCAGAAGCAATTCCGGGAAGCAATGCGTCGTAAAAAATATTTGCACCGGAAAAACCTACTGTTCCGGTTATATAGAACAGTATAGCCAGCTGCCAATAGCCAGCCCTGACAAACCAGAGCGATCCTGTCATAATGCAACCAAGAAAAGCAAAGAAAATCAGAAGTTTTTTCTTTACACCTCCTTTGTCAGCGATGGCACCTAGAATAGGGGCAAGAGCAGCTACAATAATTGAAGCAATTGAATTTGCCATTCCCAGGTAAAACGTACTTTGCTGAACAGTGGCTCCAGTAGACCAGTAGGCTTTGAAGAAAACCGGAAAAAAACCAGCCATCACCGTTGTTGCAAATGCGCTGTTAGCCCAATCATAAAAAGACCAAGCCCAGATTGCTTTCTTTGAATCTTTCATCGTGACTCCCTGAGACAATCTTTTAAGATTGTCTTATAAATGATGCTCTTTATATAGCTGCCTATCTTTTTCTCAATATCAGGATAATTTTATCCCATTACTGTGAGAATGTCATGAAAATTAAGTATTTATTGATGTATTGATTCTCAAACGAATGAGAGAAGCGGAACCAACAAGTTGGTTCCATTTCCGAGTGAGTGAACAACCAAAGGTTGTTTCAGGAGTTTGCGTTGCAAACTCCCAAGACGAAACCTTTCAGTTTCGTCCGAGAACGCAAGGAAACATACCCCGCCCCTTGGGGCGGAATAGAACCGCCAAAGCGGTTCTGGGTCCCAAGCTCACCTATGGTGAGCCGCTTGCCTAAGACATAAGCCTTGCTTATGTCCGGGTATTGATACCTTTCATTTTTCACCGATTGCTTTGAGTTGAAATTCAATCTGACAATTAGAGTAATCTTTCATGAAACTCAGGTTTCTTTATGGTATTTCTCAACCAAGTATGTAAAAGAGTCATCTGTTCGATTTCAGAAAGCTGCCAATTCAGCTCTGATTCATGCAAACCGAGTACAAGGTGATGTAGAGTAAGTGCAGCACAAACCGAAATATTGAAGCTTTCTACAAAACCATACATCGGTATTTTTACATATTCATCTGCTGCTGCCAAAGCCTCTGGAGTGAGACCGTCAAGCTCAGTTCCAAATAAAAAGACCGCTTTTCCTTTTGATAAGTCAAATTCATCAAGATGCATATCATTGCTGTGCGGACTTGTCGCAATTACTCTATATCCTTGACTTTTCAGAGCTTCTATCGCCGCAGCACTGTTATTTCCCTTATCCCGATAGCGCTGCAGAGTTAACCACTGGCTTGTTCCCATGTCCACAGCAGGATTTGAAGAGAATTTATTGCTGTTCTCAATAATATGAATATCCTGTATGCCAAACGCATCACAGCTTCTCAGTACTGCACTGGCATTATGCGGTTGGAAAATATTTTCAAGAGCAACTGAAATATATCGGGTTCTGTTTTTCAGAACTTTTTTCATTTTAAGAAGACGTTCTTCTGTAATAAGACCGGAGTAGTAGGAGATGCGTTTTTCCAGCTCCTTTCTAGTAAATGTAACTTCTTTCCTATTCATAAAGAGAGATTACTGAAAGAACCAATTGAAGGCAAGAGGTATTTCATGCAAAAATGTATGCAAGTGTATATTATGTATATATAATTGTATAACCTTTTGATATTCGGAGGATTTATGGAGATATTTAATCTTAAACCTAAACCTAAACCTAAACCATTACTTTTTCAGGGAAGGAGAAAAAAGAGGTCATATTTTGAAGGATGGTATTTTAAACAGACTATACAGCACCGGCAGAAAGACAAGAGCGATGATGTTATAGCGGTTATTCCTGGAATCTCAATGGACAATGGGGGTAAAAAACAAGCATTTATTCAGGTTTTCAGTTCTGCGGAAGAAAAAACATGGTATATTCCCTACTCCTTTTCAAGTTTTACTGCAGCTGAAAAAACAATGTTTATTATGGTTGATAAAAACAGATTTTCAGATGAGGGGATTTCGCTTGATATTGATTATCAGGATCTTCACTTGAAAGGAGAGCTGAAGTATTCTCATATTGATAAATATCCGCAAAAAATTCTGGCTCCGGGAATTATGGGATGGTACTCTTACATTCCCTTTATGGAATGTTTTCATGGAGTTGTCTCCATGAAACATGAAGTTAATGGTACATTACTGTTAAATGGGAGAAAAATTAAATTCTGCAGCGGATCAGGCTATATAGAAAAAGATTGGGGAGTATCTTTTCCCTCATCCTGGGTGTGGATGCAGTCATGTGATTTTCCGGATAAAAAGAGCTCCTGCATGCTTTCAGTTGCAAGAATTCCTTTTTTAGGCAGCGAATTTACCGGTTTTCTGGGTTTTCTGCGGTACAATGATACTTTGCTGCGTTTTGGCTCATATACCGGAGCAAAAATCATATCGTTGAAAGCTGATGGAAAAACTGCCAAGGTTATCATAAGACAGGGAAAAACTCTTGTTGAGTTTTCTGCAGAGATGGGTGTCTCCGGACATTTGGCTGCCCCGCGGCAAGGTAAAATGGATAGAATTATTCAGGAAAGCCTGAATGGTAGTATAGCAGTAACTGTTCGTACCATGACAGATAGTGGCGATAGTGATGCTGGTGCTGTTCTCTTTTCAGGTGTCGGTATATTGGCAGGTATTGAATTGTCTGAAGCTGAAAATATCACGAAATGAGAGCAAATTTCAACATAAAATCATTTTGAAATTTCCTCTGAAAAGTTAAATAGTTAGAGGTGCTTATGGAAATTTATGAATTAATCAAAAAGTGCAGGTCTATCAGGAGATTTGATGAATCAGGAGAGATAAGCAGAAAAACTCTTTTGGAATTGGTAGAGCTTGCTGTACTATCACCCTCATCAGCAAACAAGCAGTCGCTCAGGTTCTATCTTGTGAACGATAGAAATCGATGTAATATCATTACGGGTTTACTTGGATGGGCTGGAGCACTTAAAGAGTGGAAAGGTCCCAAAGAGGGGGAACGGCCGTCGGCTTTTATTATTATTGTGTATGATGCACATATAACAAAGAATCCACAATATGATTCGGGAATTGCTGCACATTCAATTCTGCTTGGCGCCGCTGAAAAAGGCCTTGGCGGATGTATGTTTGGATCGATACAGCGTGAGAATCTGCAGAAACTGCTGAATATCGACCAGAAATACAGTATATCGCTGGTGGTTGCCTTAGGTCTTCCAGCTGAAAAAGTAGTTATTGATCGGATAGCAGCTGGTATGGATACCAGCTATTTTCGGGATGAAAGTGACACTCACCATGTTCCTAAAATAGTGCTGAAAGATTTGCTGCTGAACAGCTGATCTCCTGCTGTGTATTTGCTGCAGCTCTGTAGAAAATCTGTATCCAAAATAGACTGAAATTTGCTGACTGTATTGAAAAATATGGAGGTAAAGTCTAGAATACCACTCAATTGTATTCGGAATTTGATTTAGGGAGATATACATGACAGTATGTAAATTTGGTGGAAGTTCTCTTGCAGATACCTCTCAGATAAAGAAAGTAGAAGCAATTCTTGCCTCGGATCCCGGCAGAAAGGTAACTATTGTTTCAGCCCCGGGAAAACGTCATTCTGAGGATATTAAAATAACAGACATGCTGTACACCTGTCATGCGGAGGCATCTGCCGGTAAAAGTTTTTCAGAATCTTTTAATGCTGTTCGCAAAAGATATATGGAAATAGGGCAGGAATTGGGTATAGGTATTTCCAATCTTTCTGATACGCTGGATCAAATTGAGCTTACTATCAGCCGGGGAGAATCAGCGGATTATGCCGCTTCACGCGGTGAATATCTCTGTGCAAAGATTTTAGCAGAATATCTGGGAAGTGAGTTTCTGGATACTGAAGGTCTTATCATAATTGCAGATGATGGAAGTGTCGATCCGGTCTCTTATGAATTGCTGTCTGAAAAACTATCAGGAGATTCGAACTTTATTATTCCCGGATTTTATGGTTCAGCAAAAGACGGATCGGTTAAAACTTTTACACGCGGTGGATCTGATATAACAGGTGCAATAGCCGCTAGAGCCTGTAATGCAGACCTTTATGAGAACTGGACTGATGTATCTGGCATTCTCATGGCTGATCCCAGAATTGTTAACGAACCGAAAACTATAGCCGAAATAACCTATGAAGAGGCAAGAGAACTTGCTTCAATTGGGGCAGCAGTATTTCATGAGGAGGCAATAGCACCAATCAGAGATGCCGCAATACCCATACATATAAAAAATACTAATAAACCTGAAGATTCTGGAACGAAAATAGTCTTACATAGAGATGATCAGTCTCAGCCAATAGTTGGGGTATCGGGAAAAATTGGTTATACCCGGCTCTTTGTAAAAAAGCTTTTCTTGCAGAAAAATCCCAACTTTATAATAAAAATTAAGACAATATTAACAATATACGGCATTGAACCGGAATTCTCTTCAGTTGGATTCGATTCAATTTCACTCTTTTTTAACACAAATATGGCTGGTAATAAAGAAGAAATTTTAACAAGGATACTTACTGAGTTGGAACCTGATGAAATATCCTCAGATGCCAAAATTGCGATGATAGGCGTTGTCGGAGAAGGACTTTATGACTCAAAAGGAATTATAGCAAAAGTAAGTACAGCAATATCTGAAGCAGGAGTTGCTGCCCGCTATATAAATTATGGCGGTTCATTAATTACCTGTGTAATTGGTGTTGATGAGACAGATTATAAAACTGCGCTGGAAGCAATTTATTCTGCAATTGCTTAGCCAGCTCTGGTTATGTTAGTTGATTCTCAAATGAACGAGAGAAGCGGAACCAACAAGTTGGTTCCATTTCCGAGTGAGAGCCGAGAACGCAAGGAAACATACCCCGCCCCTTGGGGCGGAATAGAACCGCCAAAGCGGTTCTGGGTCCCAAGCTCACCTACGGTGAGCCGCTTGCCTAAGACATAAGCCTTGCTTATGTCCGGGTATTGATACCTTTCATTTATGTGCAGTGAAAGAGCTTTTTATGTATAATTCTGAAAAAATCTATGTATCATAGAAGTATCACAGGCTTCTGCAGGAACTAATTTCTTTAGACTCTTTTCCCGAACTCTTGTGAAAATATTTTCTGATTGAAAACACGTATTCAGTAATTCCTTGTCCTGAGCAGGATGACGGCAGAGATTCACCAACCGTGCAAGCCTGAAAGCTGTCATTAATTGCCTGGAAGTCAGTGATTTATTCCAGGGAAAAAGCGATGAACCTTTACATAGATATGCAGGATTGTTGAGAAAAAGATCAGTTTTCTCAAATCCTGATAATCCGGGGACTGCATAAAAGGGAGATATTCCGACTTCTACCGGCAATTTACTCAATGTCAGGAGAGAATCAACAATAGATTCTGGTGTATCCTCTGACAATCCGCAAATAAAGTAGAGAATTATTTTTATCTTTTTTGTATGGATATAGGAGAGAATTTTTTTCAACTTCTTATAATCATGAACTCTGCATTGAGTAGTAAGCGTTCCGCTGTTCGTGGAGCCGACAGAAAGATTAAACTGGGTAATCCCAAAATCAATTAGTCGATCTATTACCTTCTCGGTAAGTAAAAGATAGTCCAATCCGTTTTCAGCAGAAAAGGTTGCCCCGGGAAATATTCTTTGTATACAGTTAAGTACAGCATAAAAATATTCTGTATCAAGAAGGATATTATCGTCCTCAAATGCAAAATGCACTGAGTGTGATGCAGCGAGAGGATCTTGAGCTATCCGGATAATCTCTTCTTGAACTTTTTGAAAGGGCGTTTGACGGAATTTTCTTCCTTGCGTAATAAAATTGGAGCAGAATGCACAATGTTTTGGACAGCCCCGCGTTAAAGATAGAGATATACGTATAGTTCCCCTATGGGGAGGCATAACAACCGGAATAAAAAGCATGCTGTTTTCAGCGGTAAAGAAATCATTTGATCTGCTGGCTTGTGCAAAAAGATTTTCAATTCCAGCTTCAACTTCCCCAATACACACAGCATCAATCGAATCGTTTCTGAGAAAATAAGCGGGAAGAGCCGATGGCCCCCCTCCGCCGATAGTAATGGCGATGGAGTTGTCAATTTTTCTTATTGCATCGGCCAGGACAATAGCATCATCGCTGTAGGCAAATGCAAAACAAGAGATCCATATAGCATCAGGGTTTGCAGCGACAAGTTTCTCGGCACAAATAATTGGATCTGGACCAATACGTTTATAATCACTGAAAAAGGCTGTCAGTCCATACTCGTTTTTTGTTAAAATTTCTGAAAGATATGAAATTTTTTCCGGCAGAGGTACTGTATGAGTTTTTCTGCCGATGTGCATAAAATTAAATAAATCTGCTTTGTGGCCTGCAAGCTGCAAAGCCCGAACAACTGTAGCGGCTCCAATAGCCGAATTCCGGGGGGGTGAAAAGTAAAAATCAGTGATCGGCGGTACTGCAACTGCAACTCTCATAAAATTGATTATACCAGCAGAATGTGCGGATATACCAGAAAAAACGGTTATGGTTTGACTATAAACCATATTCATTATAGTATTAAGTTTACGATATTACACTCAAATTATTACCGATTACTATTCATTTCCCGAATTGGGTCGGTATGAATCTTCGAGGAGGAACTTAGTTGTGAGCCAATTACATATGAACAGAAAAATTGAGGTTAAAGAGGGAATCTCTCTGAAACCCGATCAAGGGTATCTAGAGGAAACAATATCTCCATTTACTCCATTTACTGCGATGGAAGAGGCCTCCAGATGCTTATTATGTTATGATGCTCCCTGCAGTGCTGCTTGTCCGGCAGATACAAAGCCTGGAGATTTTATCAGAGCCATACGGTTCAGAAATTTCAAGGGAGCAGCAGAAATTATCCGTGAGAATAATATTCTAGGTGGAATATGCGGCCGGGTCTGCCCATTTGAAAAGACTTGTGAAGGGGCCTGTGTAAAGACTGGAATTGATAAACCGATACAGATCGGCAGACTTCAGCGCTTTGCTACTGATTACGAAAAAGCAACAGGATTTCAGGTCCTTGAACCGGTTAAACTCAATAAAGAAAAAGTTGCTATGATCGGAGGGGGGCCTGCTTCTCTAGCAGCAGCAGGAGCATTAGCCCGTGAAGGTTATCAGGTGACTATTTTTGAAGAGAGAGAAAAACCAGGCGGAGTATTGACCTATGGAATTGTTCCGGCACGACTTCCCCATTATGTCGTAGACGAAGAGATTGAGTATGTCCGGAATCTGGGCGTTGAATTTATCTGTAATACCCGGGTAGGAAAAGATATCTCAATTGATGATCTGCGTGAACAGGGATTCAAAGCAATCATGGCGGGCGCAGGAATGCAGAGAGCAATCACGCTTGATATTCCTGGAAAAGATTTGCAGGGAATTACCACTGCAATGGAATATCTTTCTAAAGCAAAAACAACAAAAGGCGAGACAGATCCAGGTAAGTATGTGGTCGTCATTGGCTGCGGTGATGTTGCGATGGATTGTGCTATTACGGCAAGGCTGCTTGGTGCTGAAAAAGTAACTGTTATGTACAGAAGAACAAGAGAAGAAGCCCCTGCAAACAGGGCAGAATTATTGTACTGTGAATCACTTGGCATCAACTTTCTTTTTACCTTTACCCCGGTAGAATTTGTAGGGGAGGACGGAAAGGTTAAGTCTGTAAAAGGAGCAGGTTCAAGAGATAATTCATCTATTGAAATCCAGGCAGATACT
>JADHUD010000073.1 GCA_016784705.1 Spirochaetia bacterium
AAAGTCAAGTTCTGTTTCAGGAACTATCTCTTGAAAAAACAGTAAAACATCTTCATCTTTGAACTTGACATACTCAGTTATATTACTTGCATAGCTAAGCTGCGCACTTTCCACCATTTCATGATTTTTAAACCAGGATTCAATTTCCTGCCAGTTTGGATAATCATTAATTGAAAAATGAGCAAGTTCATGCGAAAAATTCTGATCATCTATTACCTTTTCAAAGAGATTACCCGTTGCCCGCAGTGTTGTAATCCCGGAACTGATACAGACAAAACAGATTAAAAAGATAACTGCAATCAGGATACTTACTTTTTTCTGTTTAAACAGCATACCTTTGCAAAGTGATAATACGGTACTCATATTACCACCCCCGCTTTCTTAAGAAATTGTAAACTGTCTGTTCACGATCCTCTAAATCATCTTTTCGAAACTTTTCCAAAGAAAGTTCTCCGTGGATTTTCCCATCTTTAAGATACACAATTCTGTTTCCACGACAGGCAGCTTTTAGGTCGTGGGTTACCATAACAATACTTTTATCTTTGTCATTAATTTCTGATAGAACATCCAGAAGATTTTCACCCTGTGAAGTATTTAAGGCGCCTGTGGGTTCATCAGCAAAAAGAATGTCACAATCATTAATCAAAGCTCTGGCAACAGCAACTCTCTGCTGCTGACCCCCGGATATCTCAGAAGGGAGTCTATATATTTCGTCTTCAAGATCAAGATCACAAAGCAGCTTTTTGCAACTCTCTACTACGTTTCTGTTTTTTCTTTGTGTAAGTTTTCCAACTACTGCAACATTTTCCAAAACTGAAAGATACGGTACTAAATTAATTCCTTGAAAGATATAGCCGATTTCATTTCTTCTGAAATTCACAAGCTCTTTAAGTTTCATCTTGCTAATTGAGCGATCACCATAATAGACTTCTCCGGAAGTCATCTCATCCAAGGCGCTTAGTAGATACAATAGAGTTGTTTTACCGGATCCCGAAGCCCCCATTATTATGGTAAAATCACCTTCGTAAATTTCCATGTCAATATTTTTTATTACATGAACACCCTGCTTTGAATTATAATAGGTTTTACACAAATTTTTTGTCTCTATACAGATTCCTTTTTCGTTCATTCGATTCCTCCTTGATTAGTTTACCTAACCAAATATAACAGGTAAATATATCCATACAATTAGCAAAATATTAAGAATTTCTTAAGGCGATACTGAAGCCTCTATCAATAATTATTGTTGTTATAACGATCTGCAGCGCAAGCACTTGAATCCGACAGCAGTTATTATTCAGCAGTACCATGTGCATTTTCACAAACGCCCACATTTTCCAAGGGAATGTGGCGGGAAGTTGTTTTAGCGGGATATGGTGCGGGTGGTATGATTTGCTGGAGTATTTCTGCCCCAACTGGTAATAAGGTTTACACTATTTCTTTGAGTTCCTGAGGATTTTGCAGGATGTTTTCCCGTGCATTAATCCACAGATCTTTATGACTGCCAGAAACTACTTCACGAATAAATTTTACTCTTTCCCGGGACAAAGGGGTATGGATATGTATCAAGGTGCCAGACTCCCGAGCAAAATTTTTCAATCAGAAATGCACCTTAACCTGCATTTAATACACCCCAAAGCCACCTTTTCTTATTTTTTGTGTGTGTTTATGTATTGCGGTGTCTGGTGTGTCTTGCGGCGCATGGCAGTGCACTATTTAATGAAGATGATCATATGAATGACTGATTGACTTGTCACAATGGTACCATTATAATACTAGTATGAGTTCAATACATATACGAAATATCGAAGAGCAATTCCTCTCATCATTAAAACGTCTTGCGAAGAAACACCACAGGTCACTTCAGGGAGAACTTCATTTTATTTTGGAGAGGGCATCTGAACTTGATCTCAAAGAAAATATGAGCGAAGAGCTCAATCTGATTACTGTAAACTCGGGGTTGAAAAACTCTTGGCACAGAGAGGATATATATGACGCTGACGGCAGGTGAACTGATTTTTATTGATACAAACATCCTTTTATCAGCTACCGATATTTCAAGACCGTCTTTTTCTGTTGCAAAGGCTCTGTTTAAACTTATTATACAAGCCGGTTATAGCCCTGTTATTACTGGCCAGATAATCCGGGAATATCTTGTTGTAGCCACTCGCCCGATAAATGTTAACGGATTCGGAATGACAGCGGGCGATGCGGTTCATAACATAAAAGAATTCCAGAAAAAACTTGTTGTTTATAATGAGAGAAGATCCTCTGCGGAACTGCTCCAGCATCTGGTCCTAAAGCATCAACTAATTGGCAAAAGAATACATGATGCAAATATTGCAGCAGTAATGAAAACACACGGAATTAGATATATTGTAACAGATAATACTGCTGATTTCAGTTGCTTCTCTGATATAAACGTCTTGACCTGCTCTGAAGCTATTGAAACCTTCAAATAGATTTTACATCATGGCTGCATTTTTTCGCTGATGATAAGTACCTTTGTAAAGTTGATCGGGAAGACAAATCCTGGGCGTTGAGCCTGGTTCATACTTTACTGCTGGATTTGGAGTATGTTGATGATCACTTAAATAGAAGTTCAGGAAAGAGCCGTTTAAAGTCAGTGGGAGTGCTTTTACTAACAGAAGATAGGCATGTTGATCTTTTCCTGGAAATTCTGGAATACTTACTGTATGACTTGGATTGGGTGGATCAGATGCGGGAAAGTTTCAAGTTTGAAGAGTTTGCTCATATCCAGATCTCCGCCGTTTTCTCTCTCTACTTATTGAAAAAACTGGCTGTAAAATTTACCGATCGTGAAACAATTTATGATGCCGCTATCAAGGCATTTCCCGATTTCGACCCCGACTGGGATAGCGAAAAACCTATGCTACTGATTCCAAGAGTCTATCACATGCTGCTTATAGACAATTTTTGTCATCCTCTTGGATTAGTAGAACTAAAAGAGTGTGAAAATACCGTAAAAAAATAGTATTGCAGGAACTTTTACAAACAACTTATTATGCTACGCTCCCGAGAATACCCTGGTACACGGTACCTTTTCCCGACAACCTAAAATCTACAAACTGCTATCTCTTTCCTCTCAAGTAACCGGGAGTCGTTCAGCTAAATCATCCAGTCTTCAACCATCAAGTCTGGAATATTTTTAAAATCCTTATAATTACAAGTTGCCAGAATAATATTGTTAGCAATTGCAGTTGAGGCAATCAGCAAATCAAATACCGGTCGTGTTTTTCCCTTTTTAACAGAATCAGCCTGTATACGGGCATAGATTTTAGCTGCTTCAATCGTAAAATCTATAATTGGTAAAGAGTCTTTCAATATGGATTCATAAGCCTTCCATAACCTCTCTGATTTTTTCATCTCCAATCCCTGAATTAATTCTGCTTCACAGAATATTGATATACAGAGATTATTGTCACCTATTGTTTGCCAATGATCGATTACAGTTTTCAGCGGTTTTCGTTTCAAAGGCTGAGAATAAACAGATGTATCCAGTAGATAGTTTAATCCCATCTTAATCATCCAGAGTATTTTTTAATGGGTCAACATCTCTTGAAGGAAGTACGATTTCTTCCAAAATCGGGCTGTTTGCTTTCGTATACGTATAGTACTTTCCCCAGACATCCGATTGTTCTTTTTTACTGTCTATAGAAGTGATTTTTACCATTGGCACACCTCGTTTTGTTATAATTACCGGTTCATGGGTTTTTTTAACAGTTTCACATATTTCCGAGATTTTAGTTTTTACTTCATAAATTCCTATTGCCTTCATCTATTATACAATACTAGTCAACCAGTCTGTTGTCAATTGGGATATACTGAAAAAAGTAGGCAAAGCTGTTTGAGTATGGCATATAACATTTTACATAATGTTCTTAAAAAAATAGACAAATTTTAATCTTCAGGGGATCAACTTAGTAAAAATTGACTGGGATCGATACCGGGTACCGGGATACGCAATATATTTTTCACGTTCATGAATATATTGTATTCCTTGCAAATAATTAATAACTATATTCATTTACATGAATATTTATTGACATATACCGCTAAAAGATTAATAATATTCGTGTACATGAAAGTATAGAAGCAGGAGATATCCAATTGACTCTTTCAATTGATTCAGTAGAACAAATCGGTAAACTCATACAAACTGAACGAAAACGTCAGGGAATTCGTCAACAAGACCTTGCTGATCTCAGTGGGGTAAGCTGGCATTTTCTTTCAAATCTTGAAAATGGAAAAACCACCGTTGAATCCCAAAAAGTTCTTCTGGTGCTGAGAAGCCTTGGGATCAAAATCGAGATGAAAACACGATCCCCGGCTGGAGGCGTTACATGAGTTTGACTGTACTGTACCGGGATCAAATTGTGGGAACCCTCTCTTTGAATTCCAGAGCCAGAATGATTTTCAACTATGATCCTAACTGGTTAAGATCATCAATCAGGTTCCCCATCTCAACAAGCATCCCCTTTTCGGGAAAATATATTCAAGGAAAAGACGATCATAACTTCTTTGCAAATCTATTACCCGAAGCCGGTGCACGGGAAGGAATATGCAGAAGTCTGGGCATATCCCGTGACAATGATTATAACCTTCTGTCAGCTATTGGTGGTGAATGTGCCGGTGCTTTGCGTATTATTCCGAAAATTCCTGAAGCTGTACAAACCGAAAGTTATGAAGCAATAAGCGAAGAAATTCTTGAGAAAGCAATTAAAACCCACATTCCCTATACAGGGTTTGCTGCTGCAGGAAAACTTCGGCTATCTCTTGCAGGTGCTCAGGATAAATGGCCTGTACTCTATCGTGATAATCAGCTCTTTTGGCCCCTCGGCAACTCCCCAAGTTCACATATCCTTAAGTTCACAAACCAGAATTTCAAAGGGCTCAACTGGAACGAAGCTTATACCTCGTTTCTTGCATTGAACCTTGGTTTGCCGGTGATTGATGTAATTGTTAAACAAGATTATACCCTAACAAAAAGGTACGATCGAATAGTAGATCACCATGGAGATTTACAAAGATTACATCAGGAAGATTTTTGTCAGGCTTTGGGGTACTCCCCTTTTACTAAATACGAAGCAGAGGGTGGTCCAAATCTGAAAATCTGTATTGAATTAATACGGAGCATAAGCATTGCACCTGCAGAAGATGTAGTTCATCTACTCAATTGGCATATTTTTAATCTGCTTGCAGGAAATTCCGATGGGCATGCTAAAAATCTATCAATTTTATACACCCAGAATGGTCCCCGTCTTGCCCCTTTCTACGATCTTGTCTGTACACGAATCTATCCGGATATAAGTTCGGATTTAGCTTTCTCTGTTGGCGCCAGTCATGATCCGGGACATATACAGGAGCGTGATTGGCAAAATTTAGCAAACCAGCTGGAAATAAATCCTCGCCTGCTCTTCAGATTACTGACAACAATGATCGGGAAAATTGAAACTAATCTGGATAGCTTCCAGCAGGAGTTTCTGGAAAATGCTGGAAACAATCCGGTAATTAAACGAATCACCCTGTTTGTTAAAAAGCAGTCCAGAAGGACAAAAACACTGTTAAGATCAATAGTGGCACCGGAATAGTACCGCAGTAGATAACAATGACTTTCCCTTATGATTATGATATCATTAACCAACTTTGGAGGATTGTTTTCTATGAAGACAGATCATATTCTCGACATGCATAGATCATTGATACTTCTTTTTGCAAAAAAATATATTTGGTGGGAAACACCAGAGACTGCTGTCCATCAACCTTATCGGGTTCTGGCTGGAGCAATGAATCTTGGAAGTCTTGAGGATTATCACCTACTTCTGCATGTTATCGGGAAGCAGATACTTTTTGAAGCTATTACCCAGGCATCATGTGGCTGGTTTTCTCAAAAATCATGGTCTTTTTGGCACCGTATTCTAGATCTCGTTAAGATTTCCGATCCTGTTCCTCCTCTTCCTGACAGAGTATACATATGATAAAATCATTTAAACATGTCTATTCCATTCTACCGGAAGCTCAAAAACAAATTTGGCCACAACTTAAAGAGATAAAATCCCTTGGATTTGTCCTGTATGGGAGGACAGTATGTGCTGAACCCATTTATGTGCTGCACGAATTTGGTAGATAATGATAACCATTCTGAAAAGAAACAGGAGGAGAATGGTTATGAAAGAATCACAATTCCAGGAATTCAAAGAATTTATGGTGTCTGCCAACTATGCAGATGGAACTATACGGCAATACACAACTGCTTTGAAAAGGTTGCCTGAAGAACCTGCAAACTGTACTGAACAGGTTTTATATGAGCACATAAAAAGTGCTCTTGAAAGATGGCAGTATTCCTGTCCTAAATATGAATACAATCAAATACGAGCTGCTGCACATTTGTTATTTCTACAACAGACAGGAAAAACAATGAAGGAATACTTTCGATCTACAAGAATTCCTGATCAATACGATCCAATACTCACAGAATTTTATGACTATAGTGTTAATTTTAAAAAAGTCAGTATGCAGACAGCTGATTCAGAAAGAAATAACGTAAAACGTTTTCTTTCTGCAACAGTAAAATGCATGGATAGGGTTGACTGGTCTGAGATTACAGCTTTTGATATTAGTGAGTTCATTAGTGACCAACTCTCACATCTGAGAAATATAAGCAAGGGAGGGTATACAAAATCTATCAGAAATTTCTTCAGGTTTCTGGACGATAAAGGAATTCGAGTCCATATATCTATTTTTAATCTACCCCTATCTCCAGCGAACTGGCCTAAGAGCACATTGCCAGTAACTTTGACCGATAATGAAGTGGAAAAGCTCCTTAAGCACTATAATCAAGATTCCGCGAGAGACACCCGTAATTACGCAGTGGTTCTCACATTCTTAGATCTAGGGTTGCGATGTTCAGAAGTAACAAACCTGAATCTCAAAGACATTCATTGGGATTCAGGAGAGGTGGTTATTAGAAGGACAAAAACCAATTCTGAGCGAGTCTTGCCACTCTCACAACGATTAGGAGAAGCTCTTGAAAAGTATGTGATGCATTACCGTCCAAACTCATCTGATGAGCACCTTTTTCTCCGAACTGGAAGATGTGAAGGCATGTCAGTAGATAAAGAATACATACGGAGGATTATTCGCTTTGCTTTTACCAAAGAAAACATTACCGGGAGGTGGAAGGGAACTCATGCATTAAGAAGAACAGCAGCGTCAAAAATATTTAATGCCGGCAATAGTTTAAAGATTACGGCTGACATACTCGGACATAAGGTAATTGACTCTACCACAGCATATGTAAAGATAGATATTGCATCATTACGTACGATAACAGGCAATTGGCCGTTTGGAGGTGAAAAATGTTAACTTCCAACAGGATCTCAAAACAGCTTGATGAGTACATTTCGTATAAACACAGTCTTGGATACAAAATTGAAAGTGAAATTTCTGTCCTTAAAAAATTTATACGATATACTCTCAGTCTCGATTATGATGGCCCATTAACCAAGGATTTAGTTCTTACATGGTGTTCCCTGAATAAAAGTGCGTCAATGAAAACCAAAGGCAGACAATTTGAACCGATATCTCCGTTTGCAAAATATGTAACATCATTTGATGTTGAAGCTGGAGCTATGCCGAAATGTCCTTTTGGGAATCCTCACACGAGAACTACTCCCTATATTTATACAGAATTAGAAACAAAGCAACTTATGGATGAATGCAAGAATCTCTATTCTCCTGATGGATTAAGAAAACTGACCATGAAAACAGCGATAGGTCTTCTCTGGGCTACAGGATTACGCACATCAGAGCTGATAAACCTCAAAATAAAGGATGTGGACTTCAAAACTAATGTTCTTTATATCTGGAATTCTAAGTTCAAAAAAGACCGAATTGTTCCTTTCAGTAATTCTGTAAGGATTGAACTTATGAAATACAGACTTGAAATTGATAACCGCCTTGGTACTAGGAATGATGACAAATCCTTTTTTGTAAACACAGGCAAGCGACCGCTTGATATAAGAGCATTTGACTATGCATTCATCAAAATACGGGATTCTATCAAAGCAAATCCGATCGGATATCCAGCAGTACGCCTTATGGACTTCCGTCATACTTTTGCCTGCAGAACAATTCTCAATTGGCTGAAAAATGGCGTTGATGCAAACTCAAAACTTACAATTCTTTCTACATTTTTAGGACATGTAAAGCCACAAGATACCTATTGGTACCTGTCAGCAACTCCGGAAATACTTAATGCCGTCTGTACTCGGTATGAGAAAAAGTTCGGAGGTAGCTATTATGAAAACTAGTGATTACCAATTGAACACTTTTCCAGCCTTATTACAGAAGTTTTTTCTTCAAAGGATGATTCAACAGAAAAGAATGTCCGGGCAAACAGTTAATTCCTACCGTGACTCATTCAAAATCTATTTTGAATTCCTGTCGCGACAATATGGAATTGCTGCATCTCATGTCGATCCAAAACACCTTGATAGGAACTATATTGCCGAGTTCCTTTGCTATCTTGAAAAAGAACGCCACAATAAAGCCATCACTGCCAATAATCGCCTTTCAGCGATTCACTCATTTTTAAGCTTTGTGGCTGTTGAGGCTCCAGAATATAGCGATATAGTAAATAGGGGACTGTCAGTTCCCTATCAGAAGCAGGACACAGTAGCCATGGATTTCATAACCAAAGAAGAGTTTGAGGCTATGCTTAAAGTCTGCGATACCATGACATCCATTGGTTCCCGTGAAAAACTGATGCTTTTAATTCTCTACAATACTGGCATCAGAATTTCTGAGCTAACAGAACTGCATTGTACCGATATAATTGATCTTACTATTCCAAGCAGGTCTTGTATTCGCGTTATGGGTAAAGGCCGTAAAGAAAGGATAGTGCCAATCTGGAAAACGACCGCTAGCTTTCTGAGTAAGTATATGAAAAAGCAAAATTTGAATACTAATGAGAAACTTTTCATAGGAAAAAACGGCGAAGATCTTACGAGATCAGGTGTCAGATTTAGGATAGACAAAATTGTTCTTCTGGCAGCTGCTAAAAAACCTTCACTTCTTGAAAAAAATATCTCTGCTCATACTTTTCGCCACTCGGTTGCCATGAATCTGCTTTCTGCAAATGTAGATCTTTCAACCATAGCTATTTGGCTTGGCCATGAAAGTATTGAAACAACTCACAAGTACATGGTTGCTGATATGGAGATGAAACGTAAGGCTATGGGAAAAGTGTCAGAACCCGTCAATACTTCCTACCGGTACAAAGCCTCTCCAGATATCCTTCACTTTCTGAATTCGCTTTAATTTTATGTGCTGTTGCATCATTCACATGTTACTTCTTTGTAGACTTTTACGGTGTTAACAGCACATAAATGGGTTCAGCACATACCGCCTCTTATGTGCTATAACACATAAGAGGCGGAAATGGCGATTAGTTTGTACTTTCAACTTCTGCAGACAGATGTGCCCGTTGCAAATAGTAAGACTCTGTATAATGAGCCAATTTCAAAATACTGCGTATTTTAGGAAATTGGCTCACAAATCGTCGAAATTCCAAAATGCAACCATTTTGAAATTTCCTCTCTGAGCTGAAGAAAGACCGTCCTACCAGCTTCAGTTCAGATCCTATTTGCTATTATTATACGCAAGTAATCCCGCACGAAGAAGTTCAGCGGATCGTTTCAGATCTGTCACATTAAGTACAAAGGCCAAACGAATCTCATCTAATCCCAGACCCGCGGTTCTGTAGAATCCGGCTGCTGGAGTAATCATCACCGTCTCATTATCCAGTGAGAAATCTTTAAGCATGTAAATTGCAAATTTTTCCGCATCATCA
>JADHUD010000074.1 GCA_016784705.1 Spirochaetia bacterium
AAGAAAAAGCCTATAAAACAGGCAGGAAATTGAAAAAGACTAACATTTTTAGGAGATTTATTGGGGTGTTACCGTTCCAGAAAGGAAGGAGCGCCTTTTTTGCTTAATTTACGAAAAACAAGTCAGACAAACTCCTAGTACATTTTTAATGTGACTGCCAAACCAGGGTCCATCAATTCTTAGCACCTGTCTACCAGAAATGAAGGGATCTGCTGCAGACATATAACCACCGCTGGAGTTTATTGCGAGAACATTATCGAGGCCGAATTTTTCACGGTAGGCAAGAATAAGATTCATTGCTTTACGAATACCGCTGTTGTCAGGAGTAAGCTTTCCGTTTTTATCAATGTAATCACCGCCAAGGGCATAGGTCATGTGTTCTTTAAAGTAGATATCGGGAAAATCGGGAAACCCGAGGACTTTGATGGTTCCATCAGTATTTGTCTCAGTGGTTGCTATAGCATATTCGAGAAGTTCTGCATCTGTTTCAGGAGGTCTGCTATATCCGGCTTTTGCAAGAAGGTCTTTGTTATAGTAGAGCATCATGAGATTAACTGATACCGGCAGGGCATAGATTTCACCATCAACTACCGAACTGGCAAGAGCTGCCGGCATAAAATCGTCTATGTCGTAGTTGTCACGTTCAATATAGCTGCTCAACGGTTCAAGAATACCTTTTGCTGCATATGCATTTGTCAGACTTGAGAAGGTATCGGTAAGATCCGGTCCATCACCTGCTGCAATTGCAACCTGTATTTTTTGCTGATCGGGAACCGAAAGCCCTTCTACGTTGTAGTTATCCTGCAGAGCGTTGTACTGCTGAATCATTGCTTCTACATTTTCCCCCTCTGTTCCTCCCCAGAGATACCATAGACTAACGTTTTTGTTCTCAACAGAGCTTTGTTCCCGGGCGCCGGCAGCACTGAGTCCTGTTACAAGTACTGTACACAGCATCAGAATAATAATGATTTTTTTCATATCTATTCTCCTTTTAAATTTTTTATGGTTCAACGTTGAATCAAACTATACATCCACAATCTTACGTTGTCAATATTTTTTATTAGAATTTTTACTGCATTTCAATTACTTCATTTGCATATATTGATATGAACTGTTGACAGCTGTTCTGATATAGGTTACTCTTTTTACATATTAAGGTAAACGTTATACCATTCATATACCAGAAGGAAATGCTTATAATGCAGAATACTCAAAATCGAATTACCATTAAAGATATTGCCAAACGTGCAAATGTATCACCAAGATCCGTATCGCTGGCTCTTAACAATGAAGGACGGCTCTCAAGCGCCACCAGAGAAAATATTCTGAAGATTGCTAAAGAGATGGATTATCAACCCAACATTCTGGCAAGGGGCCTGGTAAACCAGAAAACTTATATGATTGGGGTAGTTCTACCTTATCTTACCAACAGCTTTTTTACTAATATTATCAGTGATATTGAAGAACGATGTCTGGCTGATGGATATGACATTCTACTTGGCAACTCATCAAGTACTATTAAATCCGAAAAGGGTTCTATTGAACGGATGGTAAACAGACGGGTTGATGGTATTATTTGCTGTCCGGATCCCCGTTATTTCGAATTCTACAACAAACTTCTGGGTACTGGCATACCGCTTATCCAGATAATGACTCACATCAAGGGAATTGATGCAAAATCATTGCTGGTGGATGACGAAGAGGGTGGTTTCCTTGCGACAAACCACCTGCTTGAATTAGGACATGAAAAGATTGGTTTTGTTTCGTTTCATGAAGATTATTATGAAGAAATACAGCTTCGCGGGCAGGGCTTCAGAAGGGCTCTGGTCAAAAACGGAATCTCCCTGGATCTTGAGCGTTTTGAGATGCCTTCTGATCTCACGATCAAAGGAGGATATGATGCAGCTGTAAAACTTCTACAGAAAAATCCTGATATTACTGCTATCTTTTCCTCAACTGACCTGGCAGCACTAGGAGTAATCGAAGCCTGCCTGGATGTTGGAAAACGGGTTCCTGAGGATATTTCAGTTGTGGGATATGATGATATAGATTTTGCCAGTCTGCAAATTCGCTATCCACTGACTACCATAGCTCAACCAAAAGATCAAATCGGAGCCCTGGCTTTCGAAATGTTGAAAAGTTTAATAGCCGGAAATCAGCCTGAATCCATACTATTGAAACCTGAGCTGGTAGTAAGAAAGACCACAGGACAAAAGTAAAACATTTCGGATGTTTCGTTTCAAGGTGCTTTTTACTGATATTACCAGCACCGGAATTGTTACGTCTGTTCCTGATCCGTGGGTTTTTACCCCTGCAAACTCCGGAGTTCGCTGAGATCATTGGGGCAAACCCCCAATGATCCATTGACCAAATTCCCTACCCCCTATAAGCTCCTGATATTATGATATTAGAAAAAATAACCGACCAAATGTATTGGGTAATCATTGCTGTATTGGCTTTGAATCTATTCCAAAGAAAACACCAGAAACGAAGCCAGAAAAAAAGAACTGCAACACTGATTGTTGCCAGTCTCGTTCTTCTCCTCGATATTTTGTTTGTACTGATAATTCAGTTCCAGCTTCCGCAATGGCTTGGTGTTGCGGCAATTATTGTTCCTCTAGCAGTTGGGTACATTTTCAGAGAAAAAATACTTATTTTCAAGATAAAATGCCCGGAATGCGGAACAAGGCTGGCCCTTAATGATACACTCTATTTTGATGACAACCTGTGTGCAGCCTGCTATCAAGTTCAGCATCCTGAACCTGACAATCAACCGGAATTAGAAGAGTCAGAATTTGAGAACGAACCCTCATTGGCAAGAAGGGTTGAGGACATCGACTGGGATGAGTGGGAACCGCAAGAAACTGCAGTAGTTTGCTATCTGTTTCGAGGAGAAGAAGTTTTACTAATCCATAAAAAGCTGGGTTTGGGAAATGGTCTTATTAATGCTCCAGGCGGAAGAGTTGAAGAAGCAGAGACCGCTCTTGAAGCAGCTGTGAGAGAAACAGAAGAAGAGACGGGGATTACCCCTATTAACCCTCAACAGGTAGGCGTCCTGAATTTTCAGTTTGTTGATGGATACTCATTAAAGGGGTATGTTTTTTTTGCGTATGACCATACCGGAGAAATGCAGGAAACTGATGAGGCTGATCCATTCTGGGTCGATGTCAACAAAATACCCTATGATAAAATGTGGGAAGATGATCAATATTGGCTGCCGGAAGCAATTCAGGGGAAAAATATTGCCGGAAATTTTATATTCGATGATAGAACAATGCTCAGTAAAAGTATTGAGACTGCAGAACGATCAAAATGAAACGGGCTGATAAATAAAAACTGCTCAGAACTCTGGTGAACTCGGGTTAGATGTTATATTATTTAGTATTATTGTGTTTTTCTTAAAAAGTAATTAAAAAACATGGTATACAAAACATTTTTTCAATAGGGGAGACAATCTTGGCGTATTGCGTTAAATGTGGGGTAGAACTTGACGAAAAAATTGAAGTCTGCCCTCTGTGCGGTACTCCGGTCATTGATCCGGAAACGCTTAAACCAAAACAGATAGAGGAAGAGAGCCATTTTACCCTTCCCGGAAACTCCGCCAGAGAAATGTCTGAAATCCTCACTCAACCAATAACACACAGAATTTCTCACAAAACTGCTGCGTTTTTTTCCATCTCAATGCTAATTTCAGTGATTACAGTTCTTTTAATAGACATCTTAACCAATAATGCTATTACCTGGTCTTTTTATCCCATTGTTTCAGTACTCTATGTCTGGCTCTCTTTGTTCTTTCCTTTTCTGTTCAAAACTGGAAAACGATTGGGTTTTCTTGTTAATTTTACTGTTGTTTCGGTAATTTTCCTTCTGTTAATTGATGGATTCATACCTCCCGTCTCATGGGCATGGTTTCCGGTTATAAGCCTGATTCTCCTGTTTGTCATTATTACAACACCCACATATATTGGGAAGAGATATGTATTTCCTTTGATAATTGTATACACCACAGCAACAGTTCTGTTTCTCTGGTCTCTGGAGTATCTGACCGGGGGAAATTGGTTCCTTACTCTGGCTCTACCATTAACACTGCTTACAGGGGGGCTGGCACTTCTTGGCAATGGGATTAATACCCGGTTATTAAAAGGAAACCGCCCTGGCTGTAAATATACATCGGCAGCATCGATCTTCGTTATATTCTCAGGGCTTGCGGTTGGTGTTGATATAATCTGCACCTTATATATTACAGACCAAGCCTTAATTAACTGGTCATTATATGTATCAGGGGTATCTCTTCTGGTTGCAGTCTTTCTCTACATTGCCGGATCCAACAAACAGTTCAGGAACTTTCTTAAAAAGAAATTTCAAGTTTAGCTGCACCACTTAACAGATCCGGGTACTTCCTTATTGCTTCTACATTACATTCATCTTGTCTATATCAGGTATAATTTGTTCTTCCAGGCAGCTTAAATTACAACCCCAGCTTCTTCCTAATCACCTCCCCATACCGCATTTTCTTCATTTTTTTAGCTGCAAATTCTTTTTTCAGACGGTTTCCTTTAAGTAGACACTTTGCTTTTCTTAGGGCAGCAGCTCCCGGATCTACTACACGAATTCCAAGATACTTTTCAAGCTCCTCCCGTTCTGCAATTACCGTAGTAGATCCCAGAATCACAACTCCGGCTCCAGCCGCCTTCGCAGCCTCTCCTGCTCTACATAATTTCTGAAAAAATATGCGGGACTCCATTTTGTCCAGACCCTTACCCTTACCCTTCTCTTTGTCTGGATGATACACATGTAATCCAACACACTCAACAGAACAAATCATATGCAAAAGATTATATATTGCCAACTGTCTGGTTATCATCCGCTTCCAATCATCATCGAGTGCTAGGATTGAGACCTTTTCTTCAGAATTCCCATTAAAAGCCTCTTCAAGACCTGCCTCTAATGCACCTACTACAGGAATACTTACACTTTGCCGCATCTCAGCTATACCGGAATCTGCAGTACAGTCAATAATAACCGCATCAAACCCTTCTCTCTCCGCTTCTTCAGCTTCTAGAATCATATAAACAGAGGCCCAGAAAAGATCATATTCACTATCAGTCAGAAGTGGTCCACCCTTAAGCTGGCGAATATCAACTTCAACTTCAGCCCCTGCTTGAATCTGATACCGTTCAAATCGCCGGTTATGCTCGTGCAGAGTTAATGGAATCGGCGGAATAATTGCTATTTTTTTCATTATTGTCTCTTTCATGTAAATTAGTTTATATAAACCCCGATAAAATGCATACAGCCCTCTACCGCTTATATTGACAAATAGTCCGTACATTTATATAGTAAAAAGCCGATTTAGGAGAGGTGTCCGAGTGGTCGAAGGAGGCGGTCTTGAAAACCGTTGAGCCGAGAGGCTCCGTGGGTTCGAATCCCACCTTCTCCGTTTTTGATAGTTCTGCAAGACTTACTGCAGTAACATCATTTTTTATATACGGATAAGCGCTTGTTTTACGCTGGTGTTTGTTCTGCTGAATTGGAAAGGAATTATTGGAGAGGTGCGAGAGCGGTTGAATCGGGCTCCCTGCTAAGGAGTTGTACCCTGCCCGGGTACCGAGGGTTCGAATCCCTCCCTCTCCGTTTTTTTTGTAGCCATAGCTCAGTTGGATAGAGCATTAGATTGCGGATCTAAAGGCCGGAGGTTCGAATCCTCTTGGCTACATTTTTTTGTGGGAGAGATGCGAGAGCGGTTGAATCGGGCGGATTCGAAATCCGTTGTGCTGTTTACAGCACCGAGGGTTCGAATCCCTCTCTCTCCGCTAAAACAATTAGCAGTTTTGCATAAGCCCTACAGGTTTTCTGGAGAGATGACCGAGTGGCCGAAGGTGTACGCTTGGAAAGCGTATGTACCCTAGCGGGTACCGAGGGTTCGAATCCCTCTCTCTCCGTTTCCCCTTCAGTGCTGATAGGCAGGTTCTGCGCTATTGGTCGTCGCCCAACTCCGTCAGGACCGGAAGGTAGCAGCGGTAAGTGATTGACCAATGAGATGCATGCAGCTTGTCCGGAGCTGAGGGGGATTTTTTTATTATCAAATCTATGATTTAATAAAAGCAGCCATAGGTTGATTCCTTTACTTTTCTGAAAAACACATCAACCGTAAGATTAACGGCAGCTTTTTTAAATTATTTCATAGCTATACCAGATGATTACAAGGAGTATCTTGATGGTATTTGAAGTTACCTATACCCGAAAGCGTCCACGAACATTTGATGAAATTGCCGGGCAGGAGTTTGTAGTATCAACATTAAAAAACTCTATACGCAGCGGCAGAATTGCTCATGCATACCTGTTTTCCGGACCAAGAGGTGTGGGAAAAACTTCCGCAGCAAGAATACTTGCAAAAGCGCTGAACTGCACCAGTAGTGACAAACCAACAGATACGCCCTGTGGAGAGTGTGCCAACTGTCAGGAAATAGCTGCAGGAAACTCATTAGATGTCATTGAGATTGATGGAGCCAGCAATACATCGGTAAATGATGTAAGAAGGATTAAGGATGAAGTGCTCTTTTCACCAAACACCTGCAGAAAAAAAGTTTACATAATTGACGAGGTTCATATGCTTTCAAACAGTGCTTTTAATGCACTGTTAAAAACTATTGAGGAACCGCCAGGTTATATAGTCTTTATATTTGCAACTACAGAGGTTCACAAAGTTCCTGCCACTATCCGCTCACGTTGTCAGCAGTTTCATTTTCAGCTTATACCAATTGAAGTAATTAAAAAACTTCTTACAGAAGTAGCTTTTGAAACTGGCATATCGATTGATGATGATGCCCTTTTCTGGATTGCTAAAGAGTCAACCGGTTCAATGCGGGATGCATACACGTTGTTTGATCAGGTAATATCCTTTGCTTCAACCGACAATAAAGACTCAGAAACCGCCCTGACACTCACGATGCAGCTGATAAAAGATAAAATGGGACTGGTCGGGCTTGATGTTGTAAACAACCTGGCAGAAGTCTTAAGCAGGGGAAATGCTGGAGAAGCAATATCCATGGTTCATGATATTTTCAGGCGCGGAGTATCTGTGGAACAGGTTATAATTGATTTAGTTGAATACTTCAGATCACTTCTCATAATTAAACAGGGAATAACCAATGAGTCATTACTGGGTAACAAAGTTGAAAATTTTTCACGTGCTGTTCTTCGAGCCTACACCAAAGAGCAGCTTGAAGCAGCTGTAGAATTGATGCTTGAAGTATATAGAAATATTCGTTTCTCCCTTAATCAAAGATTTGAGCTGGAACTTGCAGTCAGCAGATTGGCAGATCTGCACCTCCTAGTTTCATCAACAACTTTAGTAGGAAGAATAGCGTCGCTCAAAGATCAAATCCTCAGAGGAGAATTAAGTTCTCCTCTGAAAACCGCTTCAGTACCGGAGAGCACAGCAAAAAAACATGAGGCAAGCCATGTAGTAAACGATATGAATACGCCTGTTATTATTCAAACAAGGTCAATACCACTTCAAAAGTCTCAACCAGGCACAATTGATGAGTTGAAAGAGAATGAGAATGAAAATCAAAATCATCAAGTTGATTGGGAAGATGAATCTCATTTTGAAAAGAAAACCGGGGAGATCAATACACAGGAGCCGGACCAAAAGCTTGTTGAGATTACCAGAAATCATATTGAAGCAGTTCAGGCAGGGCTTAAAGAAAAAGTTCCTACGTTAGCGGCAGCCTTGGGAAAAGTTTTAGATTGGCATTATCATGGTAATGAATTAGAATTAATTTTTCCGGATGCTTACACGGCGCAAAGAATATCTTCAAGCATACCGGTGCTTCGGGAAACTTTTTTTACGGTTCTTAAAGAAAAACTAAAATTGAAAGCGGTCACTGCAACAGATCATGAAAAAGAGACAGCTTCGGATTCCGGCTTATCTGTTAAAAACGGTAATCACACAGATGATACAGTTAGCTTGGTAAAAAATATTTTTCGGGGCACTGTTGTAAATAAACCAAGCGAGGGAAACAAATGAATCCAATGGATATTCTTAAAAACATGCAGGATCTTCAGGGAAAAATGGAGAAAATGCAAGATCAATTAAAAGACATTACCGTAACAGGATCATCCGGGGGTGGAATGGTTACGGTTAAAGTAAACGGAAAAATGGAAGTACTTAATGTGAATATCGCCCATGAAGCCGTCGATCCATCTGATATTACTATGCTGGAAGACCTTGTTCTTGCTGCAGTAAATTCCGCACTTCGTGAGCTGCAGGATGCATTAAAGAACCAGGCAACCCAATTAACCGGCGGATTAAACATCCCCGGAGTATTCCCTGGATTATAGGAGAGTCTTGAGTATATGACTGTATTAGATCAGTTAATTAAAAGCCTCTCCAGGCTTCCTGGAATTGGAACAAAAAGCGCCGCCAGATTGTCCTATTATTTCATTCAGGCTGACCGGGAATCAAACCGATCTCTTGCGGGACAAATAGCTGAAATCAAAGATAAAATTTTTACCTGTTCTGTATGCGGCAGTTATACAGAAAATGACCCTTGCCCTATCTGTACAGACAGCACTAGAGATACTTCTCTTATATGTGTTGTGGAACATCCGCAGGATGTTCTGACTATAGAAGCTTCTGGATCTTATGATGGCCTTTTTCATGTGTTAAATGGTGCCATATCTCCTCTGGATGGTATAGGACCGGAACAGCTGTCTATAGGATCTCTACTGAAACGTATTAAAGAACATACCTTCAGCGAGATTATTTTAGCAACAAACCCTACAGAAGAGGGAGATACCACTGCACTCTATATTTCTCATATTTTGAAAAATACTGATTTGCGAATAACCAGACTGGCTTCAGGCCTCCCAATTGGGGGAGATTTGGAATATGCAGATAAAATAACTCTTGCCCGGTCAATGCGTGGAAGAATCAGGCTTAATAACTAAAAGAGTTCAAAATAAAATCATTTTGAAATTTCCTTAAAAATTCCTAGAAATTCTCAGCTCTTCATATGCTGCCTGAATTTCTCTGAATTTATCTGCAGCAAAAACAGTAAACTCTTCAGGTAAACCTTTTGAGGATATCTTATCAGGATGGTACTCAGAAACAAGTTTTCGGTATGATTTTTTAATATCATCATTTGTAGCCGTTGGTGCAAGTCCCAGAACAGCAAAGGACCGGGCAGAGCCTGCAGCATTCCCTGTTCCATACTGCTGTTTAATAGTCGACATTCTTTCACTGCTAACCTGAAATATCCGTCCGGCCAGGTTTATCAGAGACTCCTCAACGGCTGTTAATCTACCATCGGCATAGGAAACCCGATAAAAAATATCGATCATTAATTCCATCATCTGTTTGTTGTGCTTAAAATTATCATAAAATTGAGTTGCAAATTGATCAAACAAACCCGTAGAGGAAGCTGCAGTTTCAAAGACCTTCATCGCAACAGCACTGCTTTGCGGATCCAGCCTCAAATCCTTTCTAATAAATTCCTCTACCTTCTTCCTTTCCGCAATACTGATGCCGCCGTCTGCAGAGGCAATCCCGGCAAGCATGGAAAAAGCACCAACAAAAAAAACCATTTGAGCCTGCTGCTGTGAATGTGCAGAATTTTCAGAGACGAATGGATTACCGGCATGCGTCTGCTGGCCGAATGCTGCCCGCTCACTGCCGGTTTGTCTGGGTACATGATCAAAAACATTACCGAAAACAGCTCCGGCTATCATTCCTAAAGGGCCGCCGAACATAAATCCTACGGTTCCACCAATTATTTTACCAATCCATCCCATATTACATCCCTAAAGTTTATCTATTAACATTGAACACTTTCCGGAAGG
>JADHUD010000075.1 GCA_016784705.1 Spirochaetia bacterium
GAGGAAAGCACAGCAGCACCGATCATTCCAGATGAACCCGCGAAAACGCCTGCATGTCCTTTTGTATTTTTATAGGCATTTTTCGAAGTGACAGGTAACTTTATACTTTCCAGTGATATCAAACTCCCCACCCCTTCAGACTGCTCAAGCAATTCAGGGGGAAAACCAGGATTACGGCAAACTATTTTTCCGCATTTCATCCTATTATGGGGATAATACATCAGAATTTTTGGAAGTCCCATGGTAATGGTACAATCCGCATCCACCACAAGAGAGTCCTTACCTCCCTCAGAATACATACCAGATGGCAAGTCAACTGAAAGGATAAAAATTTTATCCTTTTTCTCATGAATAATAGCACCCATACCTTCTATGACTTCTCGAGCTGGTCCCCGAATATCACCGGAGAGACCTGTTCCGCTAATTCCATCTATCAGAAAATCAGATTCTTGAAGAATATTTTGAGAATTCACATCACCCCAGATAACAACTGGAATACCAATGGATTCACACATTTTTCGCTGCTGATGCACTATTTCATTTGTTCTTTCACGAACAAGTAAGACCGATATTTTCTTATATCCCCGGGTAAAGGCTATCCTGGCTGCTGCTAATGCATCCCCACCATTATTTCCCGGACCTGCAATGAACGTAATTCTACACTTATTCTTTTCTGAAAAAACAGATCCTGCAATATATTCATTCAGGATATCATAAACTGCAATTCCAGCCTGTTCCATCAGCAGAATTCCCGGTATATGAAATTTTTCCTGAGCAGCATGATCAATATGCATCATTATATCTGTTGTTACAATTTTCATGATTATCACCTGAATTTTAAAAATTCATGGAAATTTAAGAAAATCTTACTTCCATTAAAAATTGGCTAAACAATTGAGATTATTAGAGTTATCTTATACTATAGAGTTGAAAATTAACAGATAAGGGAGGAAATTTCAAAATGATTTTATTTTGAAATTTCGACGATTTGACCGGAAGTTTGTATTTGAATATATGGACAAATTTCAAAAGCCAATTTTCAGAAATGAAAAGCATTTAGAAATTGGCTCAAGGTATGGTCATTTCAAAAACTTCAATTGTAGATTTTTTTATTACCAGAATAAGCTTTTCAGTAAGAGGGAATTAATGGCTTCAAATACAATAATTAAGAAAATATTCGGTACAAAGCAGGAACATGACCTGAAAAAACTGATCCCGCTGCTGCATAAAATAAATTCTTTTGAATCTTGGGCTGTTTCCCTGAAGCCCGAAGTTTTTCCCGAAAAAACCGCCGAGTTTAAAAAACGGATTACTGCCGGTGAGAATCTGGAGGCTATATTGCCTGAGGCCTTCGCCCTGGCCCGTGAGGCGTCCCGTAGAACATTAGGGGAGAGACATTACGATGTACAGATTCTGGGCGCCCTGGTGCTTCATCAAGGTAAAATAATGGAGATGAAAACTGGTGAGGGAAAAACCTTATCCTGTGTTCCTGCTGCCTATTTAAACGCACTTTCAGGAGAAGGTGTACACATTGTAACGGTGAATGAATACCTTGCAGAACGGGATGCAGACTGGATGCGTCCAATTTACACCTATCTTGGTCTTGAGGTTGGGGTAATTCTATCAGCAATGGATAATGAATCCAGAAATCATGCTTATACCCGTGACATAACCTATGGAACAAATAATGAATTCGGTTTTGATTATCTTAGAGATAATATGAAACTTGATGAAGGTCATAAACTTCAACCGAAACATGCTTACTGTATAATAGACGAAATTGACTCCATCCTGATTGATGAAGCAAGAACTCCTCTTATAATTTCCGGACAAGCTGGTGATGATACAAAAAAATTCTTTGATGTTAATCTTATTGCTCCAAAGCTTAAGGAGTGCAGCAAAAATCCTGAAACCGGTGAGTATCTTGAAGAAACAGATGGGGATTATCAGCTGGATGAAAAGTCCAGACGTATTACCTTTACAAACAGTGGAATGGATAATGTAGAACTGTTACTGAATAAAAACGGAGTGTTCAGCGGATCAATATTCAGTGATGAGAATTTCGAATACATTCATTATGCTACTCAGGCAGTAAAAGCACATACCCTCTACCATAAAGATGTGGAATATGTGGTTGCCGATGGTCAGGTTCAGATAGTAGATGAATTTACCGGAAGAATATTGCATGGAAGACGCTATTCTGATGGACTGCATCAGGCTATTGAGGCTAAAGAAGGAATAAAAATTGCAAAACGAAACAGAACACTTGCAACAATAACCTTTCAGAATTTTTTCAGAATGTACAATAAGATTTCCGGTATGACAGGAACAGCTGATACCGAAGCGTCTGAATTCTCCAAAATTTATAGTTTGGATGTTATTGTTATCCCGACAAATCGACCAGTTACAAGAAAGGATGAACATGATCTTATTTATTTTGATGAACAGTTTAAATATAAAGCAATAATTGAAGAGATTACCCGCGTGCACAATGCAGGTCAACCAATTCTCATTGGTACAGTTACAATTGAAAGTTCTGAACTGATATCAAAACTGCTTACCAAATATGGGCTGAGACATGAAGTGCTGAATGCAAAAAACCACTCAAGGGAGGCTCTGATTATATCAGAAGCTGGCGCCAAAGGTTCAATAACAATAGCAACTAATATGGCCGGACGTGGTACCGATATCAAATTGGGGGGGAATCCGGATTATCGTGCCCGGAAACGCTGCGGAACACATGCAGCTCCCGAAGAGTACGCAAAAGCGTATGCATTGGAAATGGAAAAATGGCGTAAAGACTATCAGGAGGTTAAAGCTCTGGGGGGGCTTTATATTCTGGGCACTGAACGTCATGAATCAAGACGAATAGACAATCAGCTGCGCGGGCGTTCAGGCAGACAGGGGGATCCTGGTTTTTCACGGTTTTACCTCTCCCTTGATGACAATCTGATGAGACTGTTTGCCCGGGATAACTTAAAGTCATTAATGGGAAGAGTTCTGAATTCCGGAGAACCTATTTATCACCCTATGATCTCCAAAGCAATTGAAAAAGCACAATCAAGAGTAGAAGAACGGAATTTTGATATACGAAAACACCTGCTTGATTATGATGATGTTCTAAATGAACAAAGAAATTTTATGTATAAACAACGGGATATTATCCTGGGAGATACAGAACTGTATAAAAGAGTAATCAACTCAGCCGCAGATGAAGTTGAGGATTATATCTCCGATATTATTGGTAATGGATCAGTCCAACCAAAACAGATTGAAAAAGTACATGAGCTGTTTTTTGAAAACTTTCGAATCACTGTTGACCTGGGTAATCCAGAGAGATTAGTGAGTTCAGAGGCTGTACTGAAACTATTTACGGAGGCAATACAAAATAATCTTGAAGAAAAGATAACTAAAGTCGGAAATGAAGCATTTAATTCTTTTCTCCATTACCACTACCTCAAACAGATTGATTCCAGATGGCAGGACCATTTAGAGACAATGGAAGCCCTGCGGGAAGCTGTCTATTTACGTTCATATGCACAAAAAAACCCTCTTCTTGAGTACAAAATTGAGGGTTTTGATATATTTGAGACTATGTTGGGAGACATTAAAAAATCTATTACAAAACTTGCCTTACGGGTTCAGATTTCTGAAAAACCCTCTATCCCGCAAAGAAAAACCAGGATTGCAGTAAATACTTCTGAACAGCATTCAAATATATCCCAATTTTCTAAGGAAAACACCAGCCCAACACCCTCATCATCACAGGGAGAACCAGATTCAATACAAGTAAAACGTCGTTTCGATAAGGTAGGCAGAAATGATCCCTGTCCCTGCGGAAGCGGCAAAAAATATAAACATTGCTGTGGAACTTGATGCAGTAATATTAAAAGAATTGTTCAGGATCTATAGGTATTCCATCTTTCCGAATCTCAAAGTAGAGCATTGGCTCCAGGATTCTACCGGTAAATCCTAATTCTGCAATTTGTTCACCCTGTTCAACATAATCTCCTGTTTCTATCCCGATAAAGCTATCAAGATGACCGTAAACAGACTCATAGCCGTTATCATGAGATATCACTACATATTTACCCAAACCACTTATATCAGAGCCTGATTCAATTATTTGACCACTTTTAGCAGCCGCAACTATTGTACCTATATCATTCTTAATATACAAACCTTTGGCAATTTGAGTCTCCCCTGTCTTCACATCTTCAATTTCATCATTAAAATGTATAGAAATCGTTCCTTCAGCAGGTATTACAAAAAGTGAGTTCATAACAAGCAGAAACTCTTCTTCACTGATCATTCGATTTGGAATAAATAATTTCTCACCTGGTTTAATTAATGATGATTTCTTATTGTTAACATCTGCTAAGGTCACATACCCCATGCCGAAAGAGTAAGCAATCATGGAGAGCGAGTCACCCGATTTAACGATATAAATTTGGCCGTCTCTATCTGGTATCTGTAAAACAGATCCAACAACTATCTGATTAATATCATCAATCCTGTTCACCCCGACTATGGTTTCGGGATGTACATTAAAAGCAGCAGCAATTTTGTTAACCGTATCACCCGTTTCAACTACATACTCAATATATTTTACCGGACTGTTCTGAATATCACTATTTTCACTGTTTTCACGAACTGTCTCCGCTGGGGTATTATCTTCTGTCTGAACTGGTGGTTCATCATTAATTTCAGCAGCTTCAGCTGTCCCTGAATTTGTTCTATTTTCTTCCGCAACTCCTGCTTCCGGTTGATCTGCCGGGGTTTCAGCAGAAAGTTCAACGGTATCAGAGATCACTTCTTCGGGTTCTTCACTACCAGTAAAAGCCTCTTTTGTTAAATCAACGGCTGCTTTCTGTTCATCTGAAAGTTTTTCATCAATAATTCTATTTGTCTCATTTTCAATTAAAGTATCAGTATTTACTATACCAATTGTAACAGCAGGCGAAATGGATTGTGATTCCTGGATTGATAATCTGTCTGGATTTTTAAGTAATAACACAATGCCAACTATTGATGCAGCAACAAACAGCAGAATAATACTGGATACAAGACGCTTCATAAGTTTATGTCTCTTTTCATTAAAGTCTTGCCCGTAATTACTAGGACTCATATCATCATAATCACTGCGTTTATTAGAATTCATATTAATTAAACCTGCTATCGACAATTATTATCTTAAATACTAATATATTTTTGCTATGGATACCAGTAGAAAAAAACATATTTATCATCTCTTCCTTATTCTGTCCCTTGTATTCTGCCTTATACTGCTCATAAGAGTAGCGGTAATAACACTTTTTCCTGATAGTTCTTCAATTAATACTACCTTCTATTCTAGTCCTGACATTGCAGATCATGTTGAAAGAGGAACCATTTTTGATAGAAACGGTGTAATACTTGCAGCAGAAGTGCCCTACTACACCTGTGCAGTAATGATAGAAGCAATAGAGTCAAAAGAAAAAGCAGCAGAGATTCTCTCTCCCATTCTTTTTATGACTAAAACAGAAATTCTTAAGCAGATGCAGAACAGAACAACTTATGCGGTAATTAAGCATCGTTTGAGCAAAGAAGAGATTAATTTTTTACAGCAGAAAATAAATGCAAATCTGCTGCCGGGAATAGTTATCGAGAAACGTTACGGCAGAGTATACCCGCAGAAATTTCATTCCGCACAGCTTATAGGGTTTGCTAATAGAGACAATATCGGGCTGGAGGGTTTGGAGTATTCATTTAATGATTTATTATACCCGCTTCCCGAAGCAGATACGGATATTACTGTAGGAAAAGATCTTTATCTTACTATTGATTTAAGAATTCAGTTTTTTGCAGACAGGCAAATGGAGTTGATTGCTGAAAAACATGATCCTGATTCGGCTTCAGCCATAGTTATGGATGCTGATACCGGAGAAATTCTTGCATGGTCATCATATCCTTGGTACGACTTGAATTCATATCCTGATTCAACTTCTGAGCAAAGGCTTAATAGGCCTGCGGTTGCTATGTTTGAACCCGGGTCAGTATTTAAAGTCTTTTCACTTGCCTCTATTCTAGAGATTGGAGAAGCTGATGCTGAGAAACGTTTTATCTGTGATGGTTCGTATTCCTTTACCATGCCAAACGGAAATACAGCAATTATTAACTGTCTGAATGCTCATGGAGATGTGGGACCCAGGGAAATATTAAAATATTCATGTAATGGGGCTATTGCGCATTTAGCTCTTCAAACAAATCCTGAAAAGTTCTATAAAAGTATCCTTGATTACGGTTTTTCCAGCACTTTTAATATGACGATACCTGGAGAAGCTTCCGGGATACTTTTCCCCCCTGATAAATGGTCCGGAAGATCAATACCAACCATCGCTTTTGGACAGGAAATTGGTGTCACTGCTCTTCAGATGACCACGGCCGCAACTGTTTTCAGTAATGATGGAATCTTGCTGCAGCCTGATATAATTGCTAAAATTGTAAATACTGACGGATCTCTCTATTACGAATTTAAAAGAACAGAAATCCGGCGTGTCTTACAAGAAGAAAATGCAAATAAAGTATTGCAAATGATGATCTCTGCTACTGAACCAGGAGGCACAGCAATTTATGCCCGTGCACCGGATATTACAACAGCTGCAAAAACAGGGACAGCTCAAATACTTGATCCGGATACTTTTACCTATTCAGCAGATCATGTACTGGCAAGTTGTATATCACTTTTCCCGGCAGAAGACCCTGAATACATTATCTATATTGCTGTTAACAATCCAAAATCCGGACAATTCTATGGAAGCTCTGTTGCTGCACCATCAATTGGAGCTATAACAAGTGACCTGGTTTCAGCAGGCCTTGTGTCCAGCGGAAAAACAACATATTTCATTATTCCGGGCGAGAATGCTGAATTAATACAACATCCGGAAATTAAAGAATCTGATCAATAAATTTTCTTATTCCTGAATACGCTTTTTCATTGTCTGATTTCTTTAATGTGTACCGTACAATTTGTGATGATATTTCTTCGATTTTTAACGCTGCAGAACTATGGGGAGATTGTACTACTACTGGATTCCCTGTTTTTTTGGATAAAATCACCGCTTCGTCGATGGGTATCGTGCCTGCAAATGTTATATGAAAATCAAGAAATTTCTGAACGCCTTTTCGCAATCTCTCTGCAAGAGATATGGATAATTGATCAGAAAGTGATTTGTTCATTACAAAATATGTATCAGGAATTAAATCATTTTTTACTCTTTGCAAAATACTTTTAACCATACCATAGGTATCACGAACAGATTCAATATCAGGATCGGAAATAAGAAAAAGCTGATCAGCCCCGGCAATATAGGGCAACGACTCTTTCGTTATTCCTTTATGTAAATGTGCAATAATATAGTCTGCTTCACCCAATTTTGTAAGCTCTTTTTGTAATTGGTCATTTAATTTTTTATCTGAGGCTGCAGTAGCCTTTATAACTTCAGTATGTCTTAAAACTTTTAAACCAACAGGAGTTTGAGTTAGGATATCCTGAAGTTTGAGATCCCCATTTAAAAAATTTATAACGATGTTTTCATTATTCGGGATACTGCCCCCAAGAAGTTCAAAGGTTGTATCACTGATATCAAGTAATACAACACGTTTATCATGAAGCATTAATGAAGCTGCAAGATTTACCGCAAATGTGGTGACTCCGCATCCTGTTATTGCCGAAGAGACAGCAATAACAACCGTTCCAGATGATCGCTGTCCGGAAATTAATTGACGCAGAGATTCTGCCTGGTCTTTCAACCTTGCCCGTCTCCATCAAAGATTGAGTTGTCAGCAGGGTCAATTGAAGGTTTTTCCGCACCAAACTCACCAAAAGTCAGCTGATCAACATCAACAGCAAATCCTTTCAGTGTTCGTAAAAAAAATCCTTTCGATGCATATATAAGATCCTGAGGAACTTTCTGGCCAGTTGTGATATAGAGTACTGGAAGTTGTTTACGGGAAATCACACTGATTATATTACCAAGTATTTCAGTTTCATCAAATTTTGTAAGAATTATTGATGAAATCCTGAATGATAAGAATCTATCAATTGTTTTTATCATATCCGTTGATTTCATGGAAGCAGAAAGAGTCAGACAAAATTTTGTATTACTTGCGCATACAGAGAGTATTCTTTGCATTTCATCATAAATATCCTGGTCTTTTGGGCTTTTACCAATCGTATCAATGAGAATTAAATCTGAATCAGCATGCTCTTTAATAAATCCGTCTAAAGCCAGAGGAGAATTCACTGTTGTGACAGGAATTGACATAATATCCCCAAATGTCTCTATTTGGTTTCTTGCACCTATCCTGTAGTTATCGATAGTAACAATTGCAACCTTTTTGTTATGCGATGAGTTGTGACTAAATCCATGAATAGCAGCAATTTTAGCAATTGTTGTCGTTTTCCCAACTCCAGTAGGCCCCATCAATACAAGAATCTTCGGTATACTTTTTTGCGCGGCAGTATCTATTTTTATTGAATCAGCTATAAAACCTAGTGTCTTCGACTCTAACAGCAATAAATCATTTTTGGAAACAAGCTCCTCGTCATCCATCAGCCTGTTGCACAGATCATTTATATACTCAGGAGAAAAATCATTTTTTTGGAGTGTTTTACCAATTTTCTCAATAAGTGATTGTTTGCGCTGGCGATTCTCCTCTTTTAAGGCAAGTTGACTCTTTACCGTATCCAATTCGCTAAGAAGTTCTTCAACGTTTATCCGGGAATTTTCTCTTTGATTAACTCCTCCAATCCCTGAGTTTACATCAGAATTGGAGATATACCCGGTTAATTCAACCTCTGTATGCAGCGAAAAACCGGGAAATCGTCTTTTATTAATAATCTTCTTACTGTGAATTTTAACAAAATCTCCATATTGTTCACGCATTTTCCGTACAGCGGCTTCATAGGTTGGTGCTTTCACAGTAAAAAATTCCATAGTAATCCTTGTCTTTTTTTAAAGAATATATCTGCTCAAGTCCTGATTCTGAACAATATCTGATAATCTCTCATCCACATACTCACCGGTGATTGTAATAGTTTGCCCTTTCAAATCAGATGCCGTGAAGGATACTTCATCCAAAAGTAATTCCATAATAGTATGCAGTCGGCGTGCACCTATATTTTCAGTTCGGGAGTTGACATCTGCAGCAATCTCCCCTAATTTCTCGATTGCATCATCTGTAAATATCAGTTTCACATCCTCAGTTTTCAGAAGCTCAATATACTGCTTTATTAAAGCATTTTCAGGTTCTGTCAAAATTCTACAGAAATCCCTACTCGATAAATCCTCTAACTCAACCCGGATAGGAAATCTTCCCTGAAGTTCGGGAATTAAATCAGAGGGTTTACTTATATGAAAAGCCCCTGCAGCTATAAATAGTATATGAGAAGTATCAATTATACCATACTTTGTACTTACTTTTGAACCTTCTACAATGGGAAGAATATCCCGTTGAACCCCTTCCCTGGAGATGTCAGGGCCGCTTCCGCCGCCCCTGCTTCCAGCAGTAACCTTATCAATTTCATCAATGAAAATTATTCCCATTTGTTCAACACGATCTTTGGCAATATCTGATGCATTATCTGTATCAATAAGCTTATCCATCTCCTCATCAAGTAAAAGTTGTTTTGCATGTTTCACAGTTACTCGTTTCTTTTTTTTCTTATTTCCAAAAATACTGCCAAGACTATTTAAAGCATTTTCCATATCTCCAACGTTTCCACCGGCAAGAAGTTCAATTCCTTTGGGACCTTTTGCTGTTATTGATACATCAATTTCACGATCATCAAGTTTTCCTTCC
>JADHUD010000076.1 GCA_016784705.1 Spirochaetia bacterium
AGAAAGGTATGCATTTTCTCTATGAAACAACCGTTGGAGCGGGACTTCCGATAATTAACACGTTAAAGGACCTGATTCAAACAGGAGACAGAATCCAGAAAATTGAAGGAGTGCTTTCAGGAACCCTGGCATACCTTTTCTGGAGATTCGATGGAACTGTACCGTTCAGTAAGCTTGTCCGTGAAGCAAAAGAGCTGGGGTTTACAGAACCTGATCCCAGGGATGATCTTTCCGGAATGGATATTGTGCGGAAAGCGGTTATATTGGCACGGGAGATCGGGATAGAGATTGAAATTGAAGATGTCCCTGTACTTAATCTTATACCTGAAGAGCTGCGCAGTGCATCGATAGATGAATTTATGGACAAACTTGAGTTGATAGATGCCAGTATACTGGAGATGCAGCAGGAGGCTGAAGCTAAAAACCAGCTTCTGAAGTATGTCGGTATAATTGAGGCTGATGGAACTTGTTCGGTTGAACTGAAGGGATATCCTGAAAATCATCCCTTCGCCCGTATTACGGGAACCGATAATATTGTGGCATTTACCACTGATCGCTACCACAGCCAGCCGCTGGTAATTCAGGGTCCTGGTGCAGGGCCGGATGTAACAGCCGGCGGTGTTTTTGCAGATCTGCTCAGATTAAGTGCTTATCTGGGTGCAAGATTTTAATTATTTGTTAAAACTGCTTCAAGGAGTTATGCGATGGAATTTATCAGTACACGGGTACAAGAGAGTAGTTCTTCTCCCTCAATACAAGCATCGGCTGCTATTTTAAAAGGACTTGCACCGGATGGCGGACTCTTTATCCCCAAAACTTTCCCGAAGCTGAATAGGGAAATACTTAAGGGTGAAATGTCTTATCAGGACACCGCTTATCAAGTGCTGAAACCTTTTTTTGAAAATGATCCCCTAGAAAATGATCTTAAAAATATTTGTGACCAGGCGTTTGATTTTCCTGTTCCTCTGCACTGGTATAACGGCTCCCAGGCAGTACTGGAGCTGTATCATGGCCCGACAGCCGCATTTAAGGACTTTGGTGCACGATTTCTTGCAGGAGCTATGGAAAAACTGATAGCGAAGGATTCCAGTTCACTTACGATTCTGGTTGCAACCTCCGGTGATACCGGCGGTGCAGTTGCAGCGGCTTATTTCGGCAAAAAAAATATTAATGTAAAAGTACTCTTCCCGGAAGGACGTGTTTCAGAACGGCAGGAAAAACAGCTTACCTGCTGGGGCGGAAATGTTGAGGCGTATGCCGTAAGGGGTGCTTTTGATGACTGTCAGCGCATGGTTAAAGAAGCCTTTATGCATCAGGAAATATCCAGGAAGTGGAAGCTCACCTCTGCAAACAGTATCAATCTCGGGCGCCTGCTTCCTCAGACTGTGTACTATGTCTATACCGCAATTGCCTACTGGAAACAAACGGGTATAAAACCGGTTTTTGTGATACCCAGTGGGAATGTCGGTAACTCTATCGGTGCTCATTGGGCTAAGGCTATGGGTGCTCCGATAGAAAAAATAGTGCTTGCGGTGAATGCTAATAAGACCATTCCCGATTTTCTGAACTCAGGCAGCTATGAACCCCGGGATAGTATAGCAACACTGGCAAATGCCATGGATGTCGGTGATCCAAGTAATATGGAACGGCTGCGGCACCTTTTTCCTGATATCGAAGAGATGCGGAGTCATGTTACCGCTTACAGTGTTTCGGATGAACAGATTTTATCTACTATACGTGATGTCTGGAACGATTATCACTATGTGATCTGCCCCCATACCGCGGCCGGTGAATATGTTCGGAGAAATTCTGCAGCTGAAAACCATTCAATAGTTGTGGCAACGGCTCATCCGGCTAAATTTGAGACTATTGTTGAACCGGTAATCGGGCAGAAGATACCTGTACCCGAATCTCTTGCTGGTTTGCTGAAAAAAGAGGGTCATGCGGAAGTGGTTTTGCCGATTATGGAAAATATATTTATCCCCTGAAAGAAAGCCCCTGAAAGAAAGCCGCTTTCAGGATCGACCTGAATACTATAAAACCCGTCCGGCTGGTTTATGCCTGATGGTAAGAATTTCCACCGAGTTGCTGCCAAAAATTCTCTGCATAAGTTCCTTATAGCTGCCGACAAGATCGTTGGGAATAAAGGTCTGGATTGTTCCGGCAAAACCGCCTCCATGTACCCTGCATGCACCATCTCCATTTAGAAAGTTTTCAGTCAGCGAAAGGGCGAGACTCAGTCCCTGTTCTTTCGGGTTCTCTGCCGGATAGACATTCTGCAGGAATTTGAATGATGAATCTCCAGACGCAGAAGCCAGCTTGAGATATAATTTTATATCATTTTTCTGCAGTGCTTCAGTCATCTCTTTTGCCCTTTGAGTCTCTTTCAGAAAATGATAAGCCCGCAATACAGCTCGATCACCAAACTTTAACCGCAGCTCGGGAATAGCCGGAATCAGCATTTCAAGAGAAATGTCGCGGCAGTATGAGACTCTGAAAAACTCTGCAATCTGACCCATCTCTATAGTTATTGCCGTATAGGATGGGGTTAAATCAGCATGGTTTCCACCAGTATCTACTACAACCAGGGTATAGCCATTCGCATGAAAACTGTACGAAACTTCTGTAATAGCCGGTATTTTTGGATTCCTGAAATCTATACCGACAATTCCGCCATAGGCGCAGGCCGTTTGGTCCATCAGGCCGCAGGGTTTTCCAAAGTATCTATTCTCTGCAAACTGACTGTATGTAGCCAGTGTTATTGCATTAACCCGGTTTTGGTTGTATAAATCATTAAAAATAACGGCAATAGTAATCTCGATAGCAGCAGAGGAGCTTAAGCCTGAGCCTTTCCGTACATCAGTGGTGGTATTTGCTTTGAATCCGCCTATGATAAAACCATCTGAAGCAAAGGCTGCTGCAATACCGCGTACCAAGGATTCGGTTGTTCCGGTTTTATTTTCTGAAGTCTCAAGATCAATATCTGACAAATCAACTATCACCGGATCAAATCCAACAGAATCAAGCACCACCACCATATCATCTGAAGGAACCGCTGCTGCTATTGTATCAAGGTTTATTCCTGCTGCAAGTACACATCCCCGATTGTGATCCGTATGGTTTCCGCCAAGTTCTGTCCGTCCGGGAATACTGTATATTCGGGGAGTGTATTCAGCAGATTCTCCAAATAGGGAAGTGTGTCGTTTCAGAAGTTCTGCATAACGTGCTTGCTGCCGCGGAAGATCATTTGCTGCTCCATAGATTTCTTTGAAAACAGTGTCGCAGCGGCCTGATGTTATCTCTTTGTATTGTGAATTTGCTGATTTCACCCTGAAGTTCTCCAAATTTTATGAATTTTTATCAGTTGCCCTGCAACTGCCCAGACAAGTACCCTTGTCCAGAAGTTGCCTGCAACTGCCCAGACAAGTACTCTTGTCCAGTACTCTTGTCCAGAAGTTGCCTGCAACTGCCCAGACAAGTACTCTTGTCCAGTACTCTTGTCCAGTTCCTAATCTAAATAGTGAGTGTCTGAAAGTTCACGCAGGATTCCCGCACTTGTTTCAGCGGTTATATCACGCTGTGGTTTAGCCATCAGCTCATAACCAACCATGAATTTTTTTACTGATGCAGACCGGAGCAGCGGTGGAAGATAGTGCATGTGCATTTGCGATCCTGGATACTCCTTTCCATCGGTCGGCTGCTGATGAATTCCTAAAGAGTAAGGAAAACTGGTTTTAAAAATATTATCATAACGGATTCCAATCTGTTTCATGACAACGGCCAGATCGAACCGTTCTTTACCGGTAAGATCTGTCAGCGATGCCGCTAACCGGTTTGGGAGGACCATGGTTTCGTAAGGCCATACAGCCCAAAATGGAACAAGTACGGTGAAGGATTCATTCCTGACTACTATGCGCTCTTTTTGCCGAACTTCATAATCCAGATAATCCATCAGCAGGCTGGTTCCGTATTTCTGAAAGTAATCGGCCTGATTCTGCAGCTCCTTTGCAGGTAGATCCGGTATTGCCTCTTCTGCCCAGATCTGTCCATGCGGATGCAGGTTTGAACAACCCATAACAGTGCCGCGGTTCTCAAAAATCTGTACATAGCGTATGTAGTCACAGTTTCCCAGTTCTGAATACTGATCAGCCCAGACATCAATTACTCTCTTTATATCTGCAGGATTCATCCTGGGAATGGTCAGGTTGTGTTTGGGGGAGAAACAGATAACCCGGCATAATCCTTTCTCATTTTCAGCCTTAATAATCCCGTTCGGCCCCTCTGATATCTCTTCATCAGGAGTCTCCGGCAGCAGTGCTGAAAAATCATTATCAAACACAAAGGTATCGGTATAATCCGGATTGCGTAAACCGCCGGCACGTTCAGAACCCGGGCAGAGGTAGCAGGATGGATCATGTGCAGGACCTTCTGCCAAAGAAACCGATTCTGTTTGTCCCTGCCAGGGGCGTTTAGTTCTATGAGGGGATACTAAAACCCACTCCCCGGTCAGCGGATTGAATCTTCTGTGAGGATGTTTTTGTAAGTGCATATTTATCTTCCTCCGTTACTTGTACACGTGTACATTAGCTGATATACTGGTATCTGTCAATTCGGTTTATCGCTGTAAAACAGCTTTTCCGAAATTTAATTTCCGGAGGCGGGATTATGCCGGCACAAAAGCAAAGGTACAACAGCTCCATTACTCGAAACGATGTAGCTCAGATGGCTGGGGTAAGCTCTGCAACCGTGTCCCGGGTGTTTAACGCTCCCCACAACGTTGGCAGGGAAAAACGTGAGGCGGTCTTTGAAGCAGCTAACCAGCTGGGTTATCGGCCCAACAAATCTGCCAGTGCACTGCGGCGAAAGGGTACGGGTATTATTACGCTGGTTGAGTTTAAAAAACCTAAAAGAAACTACTACTGGGGTGATCTGCCGAATCTCTCCTGGTTTTATGCTGATATTGTCCGCGGAATAACCAAAAAACTTGATAATACGATGTTCTCACTGAATATTGAGACAGTACATACAGGTGCGGATTTGAAACATGCCGCAGAAATTTCTGATGGATTGCTCTGTTATGATGTGGATATGCATGCTGAGGCTGAAGCAGTAAAAGCATTGGGAACCCCCTATATTCTGGCACACCACACAAAAGAATTTACCGGCTATAACCGCTGCTCTACTGACAACTTTCTTGGTGGAAGTCTGCAGGCGGGTGAGCTTTTCAGTAAGGGTTCCCGAAGACCGGTTTATATTACCGGATTGCTGGAAGAGGTTGGTCCGCATAAAAAACGCCTGGAAGGTTTCATGGATTTCTATGCAGAAAAATATGGCATAAAACCGGCCGTTATTACCTGCAGTCCAGGCAGGGACGGAGGTGAATCAGTTGCTGGTGAAGTTGCCCAAATGCTTAAAATGCGCAGATGTGATGGTATTGCAGCCGTTAACGATGTTACCTTAATTGGCGTCCTCAAGGTACTGTACAGTAATTATACAGAAATCAGGGATAACGAGCTGCCTCTTTGCGGGTATGATTCAGTACCCTTTAGAGATCTCCTGCCTTATACGTTTGCCAGTGTGGATGTGCTGCCGGGAAGGCTGTATGCGCGGGCGGCAGAAATTTTAGTAAAAACGTTAGCTGCTAAAAGTAAGGATTCTGAATTGGTTAGTGAGGTAGTCTCTCCCTCTTTGTCCCCATCTTCTCCGCCAACTTGAAAAATAACTTAGTAATAAAATAAGGTATTGCCGCTTTATCCTTAAGAGTCTATATTAATGTTGATACGAACCTTGGGGATACAAATCTTCTGGGGTAATACTAAATTATTCCAGAGATATTGATTGATGCAATGTATGAAGCTTGCTGGTGATTCTCTTTCTTCAGACATGGAAGTTTTTCAGCAAAATAATAACACTACTATTTTCCCCATAGAAGCCCATAGGAGTTTGTCGGGAAATTCAGATTTATAATCTGAAAAACTCAGAGTTAACTCTGATTCCTGATAAGTCCGACAGACTCCAAGTTCATATCACTTTATAAACCAAGGAGTACTGATAGTATGGCATTAAATACGAAAGCGAAAACGAAGGAAAGAGAGTGAATATGGTCTCCATTTGAAGGAGAAACAAAAATTACGATTTACGTATGGTCTCAACGAACGGCAATTTCTTAATACCTTTAAAAAAGCGAAAAAACAGGCTGGAAAGACCGGTGCAAACTTTATGATACTGCTTGAACAACGGCTTGATAATGTTGTATACCGTTTGGGTTTTTCCGCTACCAGGGCACAGGCTCGTCAGCTGGTAAATCATGGGCACATCAGAGTAAATGGTATCAAAGTAACCATACCCTCCTATCTTGTATCAGAAGGTGATACCGTTAAAATTCATACTTCAAAATCGATGGGGCAGTTTGTTCGTGAAAATATGACTGTGTCAGGCAGCCCGGTACCAGTCTGGCTCTATTTAGATAAGGATGAACTCAAGGGAAACGTAGTCAGGCTGCCTTTCCGGGATGATATCTCCTCTGCAGCTAATGATCAGATGGTGGTTGAATACTATTCCAGGTAAGGATTTGTTAAAAAATTACAGATGCTTATTTGCCCATGCAATTCTCTGAACAATTCCAATAACCATGGTTACGGACATTGTCCAGAAGAACCATACCAGATAGTGTGGAAAGATATAGAACAGGGTGAAAATGATAACTGTTTCGGTACCTTCAATTAATCCTGAGGGCATGGTAATTGATGTCATTTCACCAGTTTCTGCAGCCCCGGCTCTCTGTTTTTCCAGAATCGCAGATAAATACATCCATGATGCCGAATTAATATAGAACAGTGCCAGCAGGACGGTCAAAGATATCCATCCAAAATTGTCCGGTGTATAGACGTAGGTAAATATCACTGGAAGCATTGCATATACAGCAAAATCAAGAAGAATATCCAGATACCCGCCAAAATCAGTCTTGTGGTTGGTTACCCTGGCAACAGTTCCGTCATACCCGTCAAGAATTCTATTCAGAATCCAGCAGATTAATGCCCAGTAGGGATGCCGGAGCACAATGAGAAGAGCTGATGCTGCACCTGCAAGAAAAGCAAATACTGATAGAGTATTAGGTTTTATATATCTGCCGATTATACGTGAAGATGGGATGAGCAGTTTTTCTTTAAGCGCTCGAAACATTGGATCCAGCATCTATTTCTCCTATCTGATAACACTACTCAGACGTTACTCGTATGTAATCGAGGTAGGCAACAGCACTGCTCAGAGTATTGTCAGTATCACCCATAATGGCAAGACTTGCCCTTTTAGGTGGCTCCTTGCCAAATGCTTTACGATAATCATCGATTAAGTTGATGGTATAAGTTTTCCATTCACCAATATGTGCGGAACCTTCCTCTACTGGTATCATCATAGCACGGTTTGTAAATGGATTGGGGATTACCCAATCAGAATGTTCTCTGTTTGCCCATATGTAGTTCAGGCTTGCCATTGGCGGATACTCTCCATAGATGGTTTTAGCGGCCTCGAAACCAATTTTCTCAAAAAAACCCACACTATTCGGATCATACGGAAATATAATATATATTCTGATGGGGTAGTCATCACCCTCCTTTTTCCTTGCATTTCCCTTATCAACGATATTTTCAACAAGCCATCTCCACTCAACAATCGGGTAATCATATACCGAAAAATCCTGGGTGAAAATTTTTCCGGAGGCACTCTTATTACTATCAATTTTAAGAACGAAGTTTCCGTTACGTTCTTCAATAGTATATTTGGTATGGGTCTCTATTTTGTCAAATAAGAGTTCTTCCCAATTATCAAGATTAGAGAAATCCTCAAAAAATCTATCTTCTGCAAATAAATCCGAGATGCCAAAAAATACAAAAGTCAGGATTATTATGATGGCGTTTACCGTTTTATGCACTATTTTTCTCATTACCTGCCTCTGTAATGGAAAAGGATTCGCAGAATACTTCGAACTCCGGGATTAAACAATTTAGGACCAGCGTAATTCCCAGCATTTTTCCGGTGAATTTCACCAAAGGTCGGATATGGATAGACAGGACCCAGCATCTTGGTTAGTTTCCACTTGTTACGTACTGCAAAGAGGGAAGGAGTTATAAGGTCACCTGCATGTACCGAAGCAATTTGTGTTCCAATAACCCGGCCTTTCAAATCAAGCAGTACTTTTATTTTTCCTGATGTCTCAATTTCCGCATTTGATCTATCTATCTCTCCCATACCGGATGTGTGCACACTATACGATATGCCTCTCTCTTTAGCCCGTTTCTCATTATATCCCACAGATGCCAGTTCGGGATCTGTATAGGTTGTCCAGGGAGTATTGTTATAACTGAAAGATCCCGGTAGATGCAGTGCTATTTTTTTAATAGCAAAAGATCCTTCTGCCCCCGCAGTATGGGTGAACAGAAAATTCCCGTTCACATCACCCAGTGCAAAAATATGCTTCTTATTGGTACGCAGTTTATTATCAACTGGTATAAAACTCCGTTTCGATATAACGCCAGCATTCTCCAGTTTGAGTTCAGAAATATTGCCCTGACGTCCCATTGATACCAGCAAAGTCTCTGCAGTAACAGTTTTCTCTGTTCCATTTTCCCTGTAAAGAACAGTTTTCCCTTTTGCTGAATTTTTAACGCCAAGAATCTCAGCATTGGTGATAATCGTTACACCCTCATCTTGCAGAATAGATTGAATAATACCGGCCATATCATCATCTTCCCTTGACAGGATATGAGGAGCTTTTTCTATGAGAGTTACAGCTACTCCCAATCGGGATAATGCCTGACTTATCTCGACGCCAATAGGGCCGCCTCCCAGTGTTATCATTGTTTTTGGGAATGTATCAATGCTGAATATTTCCCTGTTTGTGTAGAATTCTGTATTCTGCAGTCCGGGAATGTCGGGGATTCGGGGAGAGCTGCCGGTTGATATGATAATTTTTGGAGCTGAAAGTTTTGCCCCGTCATCCAGTGAAACCTCGTGTTCAGATATGAAATGAGCACCTTGTAAATACACATCGCAGCCGAGTGATCTGAAACGTTCCGGGGAGTCGTGAGGTTCCAGGCCTTTTATTACGGAATGTACATGTTTCATAACATCTTCAGCAGAGGCAGGGTTGCTTCCCTGATTCGGTTCAGGTAAACCATACATTCTTGAATTCTTTGTCAATTGACGCACACGGGCAGTTTTAATGAGAGATTTACTGGGTACACACCCATAGTAGAGACAATCTCCACCCATGTGATCTTTCTCAATGAGTGCGGTCTTGAGTCCCAACTGTGCCATTCCTGCAGCGGATGTTAGTCCGGCAGCTCCTCCGCCGATGATAATTACATCATGGGTGTAGATACTCATACAATTTCCTCATGGAAAGATTTTTTATTACGCCGTTTCTTCACAGCCACTGGCACCAGGCTCAGCAGTCCCAAGAGCACCAATGCTATGAGCACTTCATACGGAAAGTCTGTTTCGCCAGGTTTTAAGCTTGCTCCAGCATATCCTAAATAGGAATAAACAAAAGATCCCGGTATTATTCCCAGTGCTGTGGTCCAGATGAATGTAAGTGCTTTAACCGAGGTTACGCCGGCAAGCAGGTTCACCAGGAAGAATGGAAAAATGGGAATAAATCTCAACGTAAGAAGATAAC
>JADHUD010000077.1 GCA_016784705.1 Spirochaetia bacterium
TTGTCCCAAACCCACCAATTCTCTGAATAAGTTTCAAATGTAATATCTCTATTGGTGCTTAGTAATCCATTCCTTATCAGATCATTTACATAGGCTATGGCTACAGATTTAACGGTTGTTCCTGTGGTCTTGCCGGAAGTTCTCTTCCCATCTTCATCATAGAAACGATAAAAAAATACTTTCTTACCTATTTTTGTTTCTCTTGTATATAAGGTGAATGGGTCTTTATACCTCATAGTGTTTCCTTTGTAGTTGAAATGGCTACATATATGGATACACTAAGTATAAGTCGGTTTGGAAATTTAGTAAAGAAAAAAATAACTCCCTATAATATAGGGAGTTACGACATGCGGTAGAGAGGACTTGAACCTCCACGAGCATACGCCCACTAGCCCCTCAAGCTAGCGTGTCTACCAATTCCACCACTGCCGCATTGGTAACAGAAGGAAATTTATACTATTCTGCGACGTTAGTCAATTATCAGTCCCAAATTTAACAGGCAAATTTTCCGCAAACCCTTCACGTAATAAGTCTGATAAAGTATGGTATTACTATGTCCGAAACAAATAAGCATCCTATACTATATTCATTTCCACCAGTTATACCGGATAAACCGCATGTGCTGATACTTGGCACCATGCCAGGTGGGGAATCTTTACGGCTGCAGCAGTATTATGCATTTAGAAGAAATCATTTCTGGGCAATAATATATCGTTTGCTGGGAAATTGTGCAGACCCCTGGGAGAAGAGTTATGAAGAGAGAATTGAGTTTGTAAAGAAGCAGCATATAGCTTTGTGGGATGTATATGCAGCCTGTATTCGGAAAAAAGGGAGCCTTGATCAGAGTATTGGGCAGAGTGTTCCGAACGAAATACTCCCGCTGTTAAAAGCTTATCCCACTATAACTGCTCTTTTCTTTAATGGCAGCACAGCTGCTAAAGGCTTTACAACCTATGCAGAATGCCTGCTGAAATCAGAGCCTGACTATTTTGAGGTTTTAGACAGGATTTCCAGAGTAAAACTGCCTTCAAGCAGTCCGATTCCTACAAAGAAATGCAGAAATATTAATGAGAAATTTGACTATTGGCTTCCTGTAGCAAAAGCGCTGGAAATTTATAAAAAATAGCAAGCAGCCGTAAAGCAACCGTATCTGAATGAGAATTTATTATGCATTTATCACCTGATTTGAAACAGATCAGGGCATCCTCAATTTATAATAATTTTTTATACTGTTCGAGCAGGGCTGTGAATATTTCTACTGCATCTCTTACTGGTTCCGGGGAACTCATATCTACACCCGCAAGTTTCAAAGACTCTATGGGGAACCTCGACCCGCCGGATTTCAGGAAATTCAGATAGGTATCCCGGTCAGACTCATCTCCTTCCATTACTTTTTTGGATAATGCTAGAGAAGCTGATAATCCTGTAGCATATTTATAGACGTAGAAAGCACGGTAAAAATGTGGAATTCTCAGCCCTTCCAGATCGCTGACCTCTTCAAGAACCATTTCCGGACCAAAATATGCCTCCAAAAGTTCACGGTAGGCAGCCCGTAAAGAATCTACCGTTAAAGGAATTCCAGACTCATACATCTGATGAGTCTTGTGCTCATATTCAGCAAACATAGTCTGCCTGAAAATGGTAGCGATAATATCATCAAGTTGTTTCCCAATAATATAGGCTCTCATTTCTTTACTATCAGCATGCTCAAGCAGGTATTTTGCAACAAACTGTTCGTTGAATGTTGAAGCTACTTCGGCCTCGAAAATAGTATAGTTATAGTGCTGGAATGGGTTATTTCTCACACTGTACCAGCTGTGCATCGAGTGACCGCCTTCATGGGCAAGGGTGAATACATCCCGAAGAACATTTTCCTTATAATTCATGAGTATATACGGATCTCCGATATAGGAACCAGCGGAAAACGCACCGGACCGTTTCCCTTTATTCTCATACCTGTCAACCCATGATCCCAGAAGACCCTCTTCAAGTGTTGAGGTATATTCACTGCCCAGAGGGGCAAGAGCTTTAATTACGATATCTACTGCCTCAGTATAGGAGTAATTGGTAGTGACATTTTTCACCAGAGGAACATAGACATCATAATGCCGCAATGTATCAATTCCGAGGGCTTGTTTTCTCAAAGCATAATACGAATGCAGGGCAGGGAACCCATCATGAACTGCAGAGATGAGATTGTCATATACATCCTCCGGAACATCATCCGGAAACAGGGCAGCTTTACGGGCCGATGAAAAATTTCTCACTCTAGCCTGATAGACATCATACTGAACGCTTCCGGCATAGAGGGATGCAATGGTATTCTTATGTTCTTCAAAGCGGCCATAAAACTGATTATAAGCCTTTTCTCTGAGTGCTCTGTCAGGATTTATCATGAAAGAGGAAAAACTACCCTGACTGAGCGGTTTCTCTCCATCAGGAGTATCTATCGTGCCGAAAGTCATATCCACATCAGTAAGCGCTTCAAAAGCTTTTTGCGGGGCTGAGGCTGCTTCTCCCTGAAGAGCAAGCAGTCTCTCTTCAGAAGCTGTAAGTACATGAGGTTTAAACCGAAGGATTTTTTTCAGCATGATACTATACTCAGCAATTCTGCTGTCCAGTAAATAGGCCGACATAACTTCATCCGGAATAGCCTGTATTTCAGGATCGATATAACTTATCGCAGCGGAAAACTCTGTCTCTGCCTGCATAACCAAACCGTATCTTGACTGATTGCTGCTGTCACCGGCATCTTCTGCATATCTGAGAAATGCATAATATCCAATACGCTCACTAAGCAGTCCATTGGTACGTAAAAATTCAAGGCAATTGAGGAATGTATCAGCACTCTCAGCGAGTTTTCCTTTAAAGTTTTCAGCTTTGGGAATAGCTGATTTAAAAATTTCAAGATCTTTTTGCCAGGCCTCATGCGAAGGGTACAGTTTTGATAAATTCCAGCAGTCAGAAACTGCTGCTTCAGATCTGGTGGGAATTGTAAGTTTTTTGTCCATAAATATACCTCTTTTATACTAGCTATAGTAATTCCTGAATAAGAGCAGCCATTCGCATACCGGCTTTACCACGGTGACTTATACTATTTTTTTCACTTTCACTCAACTGTGCGGCGGTTTTTCCTAATTCCGGAATATAAAAAATTGGATCATACCCGAATCCGCCGGTACCTTGCATTTTGGAAATTATTTTTCCATGAAAAGTTTCCTGTATGGTGAAAACTCTATATTCGTCGAGCATAAATGCCATGCAGCATACAAAAAAAGCAGAACGGTCAGAAATTGAGCGCATATTCTGCAGTAGATAAAGATTCCTTTCAGTATCAGATAAGTTATGCCCGGATTCCTCTGAACCGTAACGTGCAGAGTAAATGCCAGGTTCACCCCCATGCAGCGCAGGTATTACCAGACCCGAATCATCTGCAAGTACAGGTTTTCCGCATGCAGCAAACAATGCCTGAGCTTTTCCCAGAGAGTTGCCGAGAAACGTATCAGCGGTCTCTTCATGATGAAAAGAGATACCGATATCATCTGGCAGAAGAAAATCATGTGATGAAATAATTTGAGACAGCTCACGCTTCTTGTGCCTGTTTCCTGTAGCTAAAATAATATTCATACTCTATACAATACTGAAAATATATTAATGAGTCGAGAGGAAAATGAGAGCAATCGTCTTATGACCGGTTTTCAGTTTCCCGTATACTATCTTTCTCAGCCGCTTTTTCTGCTAATTTCCGAACATAAAAGAGTGTTGAAGCAACGGTTCCCGATGGAATATCGAGAATTTTTGCTACGTTTGCATAATGAATTTTACCTCGGGCAAATTTGATTTCACTATTCAGATGTTTAAGCTGTTTTTCAAAGAGGGATATTTTACTTTTGACTGAACTGTATGCATCACTCTCTGGAGAAAGTTCTTTCAATTTTGTCTGCAGTCCCAAAATATTTATGAAAGTTGAGCTGCGTAGAGTGTTCAGCTTTTTAACTTTTTCATATCGATTGTCCAGGTTGTCATTAAGTTCGCGAATCCAGGAATTCAGTTGTTCCAATGGAATTCTACAGGTGGAGGCAACTCCTGAAATAAGGGAATTATTTATGATATCTGCGTGAATTAACGCTATAATCAGGATTTTTTTTCTCCCTTTAGGTGATTTTATCAAATTTACATAGGGGGAAGAAGTGTCCCCGGAATAGGAATGCGCATAATCACATACAGAAATATTGTTAAAAGAGTCCGGTTCTTTGTCATAAAATGAGATTTTCTCAACACAATTGTAAAAATACTTGGTAAATACCTCTTCCTTAATTTGAGCCTCCTTACGCAGTTGCGTAAACGTTTTAATTTGCCAGAATATGATGTTACGCAGGTATACTTCAAAAGAGACCCCAGTGTAGGTATATCTTTTTATTATTCTTTCAAGTTTGGGAACCAGAAAGAGCAGGAAATCACTGGCGATTTCTTCTTCAATATAGCCCCGGGCTACAGGATACTGATAAATGAAAATATAGATTTTGTTTAAAATATAGTTCCTGTTATTTTCAGATTTTTGATAAGTTAATACATCCTGGGTAAGTAATGTGGCGGCAGCGTTTGATCCCATACTCAAGTCTCCTTAATTATTGAGGTGTGTGATCATTAAGCAGGTTGCATGCCAAAATTATAAAAAGATGAATAATTACGGTTGGAGATGAAAATGCTGAGAATTTAATAGAATAATTGGTTAGCTGTAATTGAACTGCTTACAATAAAAAACAGCGCGTTACATAGTAACCGTGAAATAGTTGGATAAGGTTTTTGTTACAATAGCTTTTGTTTTCTCAAGATCCATCTCCAGGGTAGCCCCGGAGGCTTTCCGATGACCGCCGCCCCCAAATTCTGAGGCAACGAGCCCTACATCGATACTGCTGTTAGCTGCTGCTCTGAAACCTACAGTACAGGATTGTGACTGTTCCTGGCGAATATACAAAACAACTTCACAATGTGCAATTGAAAGGAGCTGTGCATACAGCGATTCGGAATCGCGTTCTTTTTCTCCAAACTGATTATGTTCATCGATAGTTTCCCAGGTTATGAGGAGTCTGTCATCAAACATACTTTCAGTTCTGGAAAGAAGCAATCCCAGTAGTTTCTTTGAAGTAAAAGATCTGTCTCCATACATTGTATGATAGATATCTCTGGGAGAAGCGCCTGCTTCAGCTAGTACAGCAACCATTTCGAACACTTCCGAACGGCCTTCATTGATATGGCGGAAAAAACCTGTATCTGCTGCAAGTCCGAAAAGAAGCCGTTCTGCATCAAGTTTAGTAATAGGAACAGCAAGGGTCTGCATAATATGAAAAATTAAAAAAGTTACTGAAAATGCTTTTGGAACAATGTACCGTATCTCTCCAAAAACTGTTCCCGCCGCATGGTGGTCAATTACTGCTACGGTTAATCCTTCAAGTTGTGGACCAAGAGGAGCTATCCTGTCAGGCGTGGAACAATCAACAATGATTGCCAGCGGTTTTGTATCTTTAAATTCCTTTGGAATAGTATCATGAAAAAATTCCTGATAATCGGCTATTTCATGTCTATCAAAAGGACCCGGGGAGAGCAGTATCACCTCTTTTCCTAAATGGTTTAATGCACTTCCCAGTACAAGCTGTGAATTCAAACAGTCCGCATCAGGATTCCTGTGACCGGCAATAACAAAAGTGTTATGCGAATTTATTGCTTCTATCAATTCCTGCGGAACAGGAGGAGTTTGTATCATACTTGGCGTTCCTTCTCTGAACTGTCAATAGCTAATGTAATGGTTAATGCTTCCTGAATATCTTTTACATAATGCAGGGTGATTTTTTCAAGAACCTCTTTAGGAATGTCTTCTTCTGCATCTTTTCTGTTTTCAGCGGGAAGAAGTATGGTAGTTATACCATTTCTGTAAGATGCAAGAACTTTTTCTTTTATACCGCCAATTGCGAGAATTTTACCGGTAAGTGTGATCTCACCAGTCATAGAGGTGTTTTCTAAGATAGGTCTGTTTAACAGAGCTGAGAGTATTGCATGCGTAAGTGTTATTCCTGCCGACGGTCCGTCCTTTGGGATTGCTCCCTGCGGGATATGCACATGTATATCATGTTTAGTAAGGCTTCCTTCAGGAATTTTCAATGCATCGGCATTTGCCTGCAGGTAGGAGAGGCTTATGCGGGCACTCTCCTTCATGACATCACCTAAATTACCTGTAAGAATAAGCTTTCCCGTGCCGGGCATAAGCGCAGCTTCTACCGTTAACAGCCGTCCGCCCAATTCTGTCCAGGCCAGGCCGTTTGCCGTACCCGGAAGGTTGCTCATAGCTAGTGAATCGTTACTGTAAATTGGTTTACCAATAAGTTTCGGAAGAGATTTTTCGGTAACCACTTTAGTAAAGTTTTTAAGATCATCTTGAGTTGGATGTTTTGCTTCTTTCATTGTTGAAAGAAAGATTCTTGCCAATTTACGGAGCACAGAACCAATAATGCGCTCAAGATTTCTCACCCCGGATTCGCGGGTATATTCATGAATCAAAGTAAAAACAGCACTTTTATTAAACCTTATCCCGGAAGACTCTAATCCATTTTCCCGAAGTTGTTTGGGAATCAGAAATTTATCAGCAATCTGAAATTTCTCGATATCAGAATAACCGGGTATCTCTATGATTTCCATACGGTCACTGAGAGCAGCCGGTATGGTGTGTAAAGAATTAGCTGTTGCAATAAACAATACCTGCGATAAATTATAAGGCACTTCAAGATAGTGGTCGCTGAAAGTTGAATTCTGCTCAGGATCAAGTACTTCCAAGAGTGCAGAGGAGGGATCTCCCCTGAAATCAGATCCTAATTTGTCAATTTCATCTAAGAGAAATACCGGATTTATCGATCCGGCTTTTTTCATGGATTGAATAATTTTTCCTGGCAGAGCCCCCACATATGTTTTTCTATGTCCGCGAATCTCCGCTTCATCCCTGATCCCGCCGAGAGACATTCTGACAATCTTTCGGTTCAAAGTCCTTGCTACAGATTTTCCCAGAGAAGTTTTTCCTGTTCCCGGAGGACCGACAAGACAGAGAATTGGACCTTTAAGATCTCCCCGAATCCAACGTACTGCAATATAATCCAGAATACGTTCTTTTGCTTTATGCATATTATAGTGATCCTGATCAAGAATCTTTTTTGCACGGGGAATATCAAACTGATCTTCAGTAGCATGAGACCAGGGAATATCTGCAAGCCATTCCAGATAAGTTCGTATAACACCGGATTCAGGGGCCATCGGCTGAAGTTTCTGCATTCTGTCGGCTTCACGTCTGGCTTTATTCAAAACCTCTTCAGGAGGATTTTTTGCTTTGATCTGTTTGAAAATTTCATCTGCTTCATCAGCAATATCGGGGTCTTTTCCTAACTCTTTGTTAATCTGGCGGATTTGTTCGTTTAGAAAGTACTCTTTTTGGGCCTGTTCCACGCGTTCTTTAACTCTTCGCTGAATGTCGCCCTGGAGTTTCATCATGGCAATTTCTGTTTCAAGCAGCACTGAAAGATGCCTGAGCCGCTCCTCCCGGTCTATGAATTGGAGAAGTTCAATTTTTATATCACTATTTACATTTAAGGACGAGGCTATAATATCTACCAGTTTGTCCGGATATTCTGCTCTGTTTATTTTCAATAATACGTCAGGAGGCATTTTTTTCTGGAAATTCTGCAAATTCTGATAGGAATTCCTTACTGCGCCCATTAAAAGACCTATATCTCCCTCAATTTCATGGTTCTCTTCCAGCTGAGAGACTTTAACCATATCAATATCCTGAGATTTGTTGGCCTTGATAATTGTGGCACGATAGAGTGCCTCACCCGTAAATCTGACTGCTCCTGTCTGTGTTTCAGTCATCTGGATAATTTTTACTACCGTACCAATGCTGAAGATTTCTACTCCGGTTTTACGGACAGCTTCTTCAGAGTTTTTATGTAACGGATAAGCAAAAAAAAGCAATCTGTCCTGTTTGAAAGCGGCTTTTATAATTTTTGAGATTTCGTTATTTGAGGTAAAGTAGGGAAAACGCATTGCAGGAAACACCACGAAATCCCTGGAAATTAAAAGTGGAATATCTAATAATTCATTTTTCCGGTTCATTCCGATAATACTCATGCTGATTTAATCTTTTTTATATGTATCTCAGGCTTTTTCAACTCCTGAACAACCTCTTTAGTAATTTGAACTTCTTTGATTCCCTTAATTGAAGGGATTTCAAACATGATATCTACCATCATCTTTTCAACGATAGAACGCAATCCTCTGGCCCCGGTTTTCTGCTCGATAGCCTTTTGCGCAATTGCTTCAACAGCCTCCTCGGTGAATTCCATGGTTACATCATCAAGCTTCATTGAAGCCTGGTACTGTCTGGTCACTGAGTTTTTAGGTTCTGTGATAATTCGAACAAGATCTTCTTTTGTGAGATTTGAAAGTGATACCTGTATAGGAAGCCGGCCGATAAATTCAGGGATTAATCCAAAATGAATCAAATCATCAGGATGCATCTGTCTATACAGACTTTCCAGATCCTTATCTGCACTCAATTTCACGTCAGCGCCAAAGCCCAGCGGATGCTGACCGACTCTGGATTCAATAACTTTATCTAGCCCAACAAATGCACCACCGCAAATAAAGAGTATGTTTTTTGTATCAAGTTTCAACATCTCCTGATTGGGATGTTTTCTTCCTCCCTGCGGAGGAACAGATGCTATGGTGCCCTCGATTATTTTCAAGAGAGCCTGCTGAACTCCTTCACCGGAAACATCACGTGTTATGGATACATTCTCATTTTTTCGTGCAATCTTATCGATTTCATCGATGAATATAATACCGCGTTCAGCTGCTGCTATATCGTTTCCCGCATTTTGAATAAGTTTTAATAAAATATTCTCTACATCTTCACCAACATAACCGGCCTCTGTCAGGGTTGTTGCATCAGCTATTGCAAAAGGAACATTAAGCTTATTTGCCAGCGTCCGGGCAAGCAGTGTTTTACCGGTACCTGTCGGTCCAATAAGCAGAACGTTGGATTTTTCAATTTCTACATCTGCATCTGTCTTTGAGTCTTGATGCATAATTCGTTTATAATGGTTGTATACGGCTACAGAGAGAGTTTTTTTTGCGGTATCCTGTCCAACAACATAATCATCAAGGTGTGCTTTTATCTCTTTAGGGGTAGGAACATTATCAAGAAAGTTCTCAGGTACCTGACTTTTTTCCTCCAGTATTATGGTGTTGCAGACTTTGATGCACTCATCACATATAAAAACACCTGGACCTGCAACAAGTCTGTCTACCTGGTCAGCGTGTTTCCCGCAAAAAGAACAGTTTTTAGAAGAGCTTCGTGTTTTAGCCATGAATGATTAACTCCTTGACAGAACACTGTCTACAATACCATATGAGACTGCTTCTTCAGCTGTAAGAAAATAATCGCGTTCAAGATCAGCTGCTATGGCAGATTCATCTTTTCCTGTATGCTGGGAAAAATAGGTAATTGTCATTTTTTTTAATCTGAGAATCTCTTTTGCCTGGATCCCGATATCCACTGCCTGCCCCTGTACGCCGCCCCATGGCTGATGAATCATCACTCTTGAGGATGGCAGAGCAAAACGCTTTCCAGG
>JADHUD010000001.1 GCA_016784705.1 Spirochaetia bacterium
CTAATGCCGAAATTTAAAGTTGTCTCTGCATATTCTCCTGCCGGTGATCAGGGGGATGCTATTAATAAGCTTTCTCAGGGAATAATAAATGGTTACGATACACAGACATTAAAAGGGGTTACCGGATCAGGGAAAACCTTCACAATGGCAAAAATTATTGAGAATATCCAGATGCCCACTCTCATATTATCTCATAATAAAACATTGGCTGCTCAGTTATATAGGGAGTTCCAAACGTATTTTCCTGAAAACGCTGTTGAATACTTTGTTTCATACTATGATTACTACCAGCCAGAAGCATATATGCCTTCCAAAGATCTCTATATTGAAAAAGATTCATCGATTAATGAGGAGATTGAACGGTTAAGACTCTCAGCTACATCTTCGCTTATGGAGCGTCAGGATGTAATAGTTGTCTCCACAGTTTCTTGTATTTATGGATTAGGAAGCCCGATCTCATTTAATGAAATGCGGGTCAGTATCTCAAACGGACAACACCTTAATCATTCAGAGCTGATCCGGGATCTTGTCAGAATTCAGTATGAACGTAATGATGCAATCCTTCAAAGAGGCAAATTCAGGGTTCGAGGTGATATTGTTGAGATTTATCCCGCATATATGAAGGAAGCATTCCGGCTCTACCTGAATTGGGATGAAATTGAAAGAATAACCCGAATAGATCCTCTTACCGGAAATATTGTTGAGGAGTTGAACGAGATAATTGTATACCCTGCTAAGCATTTTGTGCTGCCAGAAGAGCAAGTCCGCAGTGCGGTGAGTACCATACGCAACGAGATGGAAGAACAGTATAATTATTTTCTCAGCAAAGGAAAGCATTTAGAGGCAGAGCGGATCAAGACAAGAACTGAGTATGATCTTGAGATGCTTCAGGAGCTCGGATACTGTTCAGGTATAGAGAATTATTCACGGCCGCTCAGCGGGAGAAAAGCGGGAGAAAGGCCGGCTGTTCTTTTAGATTATTTTCCTGAACAGTATTTGGCTTTTATCGATGAATCTCATGTAACACTTCCGCAAGTTGGTGGAATGTATGAAGGAGATAAATCGAGAAAAACTAATTTAGTAAATTTTGGGTTTCGTCTCCCATCAGCTCTGGATAACAGACCGCTCTATATAACAGAATTCCATGATCTTCTTAAAAAGAAGATATATGTATCTGCAACTCCGGGGAAAAACGAGATAGCTCAGTCTCAACAGGTAGTGGAACAGGTAATTCGTCCAACAGGACTTCTTGATCCTGAAATAGTGGTTAAGCCGACTATTGGTCAGATTGAGGATTTGTATGGCGAAATAATGAAACGCGTTGCGAAGAAGGAACGGATTCTTATCACTACACTTACAAAGAAAATGTCAGAAGATTTAACTGATTATCTTTCAGGAATAGGAGTGAAAGTACGATATCTGCACTCAGAAATTGAGACAATAGAAAGAGTGGAGATTCTGACAGACCTGCGATTGGGAACCTTTGATGTTCTGGTCGGTATTAATTTATTGCGTGAAGGCCTGGATTTACCGGAAGTTTCTCTTGTCGCTATTCTTGATGCTGATAAAATTGGATTTCTGCGCTCTGCAACATCACTTATACAGACTATCGGCCGTGCTGCAAGAAACCTGAATGGTCAGGTGATTATGTATGCGGATAAATACTCTGCTGCTATGCAGGAAGCAATTGAGGAGACTGATCGAAGGCGTGCAATTCAGCAATCTTATAATATAAAGCATAACATTACCCCAGTATCTATCAAAAAAGCTGTACACGATATTCTGATTCGGAAAAAAGAGCAGGCAAAAGAGATTCAGTCAAAGGATATTGAGGTTATCAAAGCAGGATATAACCTTCTTATTCCTGCAGAGAGAAAAAAGCTGATAGCTAAACTGGAAAAACAGATGCTCGAACATGCTAAAAATTTAGAATTTGAACAGGCTGCAGTTATCAGGGAGGAGATTGATGCAGTGAAAAGAGGTGAGATATCAAGAACTTAGTGCGTGATATCAAGTAAGATCAGATCCCGAGCTCCCCCTGAAATATGTGAATAGTACTTTGCATATAGGGGTTTAGAAGAGTTGTTATAAAACTGCTCGAAACTGGAAAAAGTATAATTGTATATTTCTGACACAGTTATAAGATTATCAGCATTATGGTCAGCCGGAATCATCTCTGATATAGTAAGATCATCGTGATTATACCCTAAGCTTTTTAGAAGATAGTAGGTGTAATACCCGTTTTTGACACTGCTATCCTCATATGCCAGCTCATTTTCTCCTGCACTTCCAATTACCCATATATCCTTATATTTTGGATCATACTTCTCTGAAAGATACTTTTCCCAGGTTTGGAAAAAATTCAGGGGATCTCCTGTAAAGCCATAATCATCTGGAAGACCATCAACATCAACCCCGTTATTCATGGCAAAACCACCGGCAAAACATATATCCAATAGGAGAAGTTTTTTTCCTGGTATTTCAGCAAGTTTATCTAGCAGTTCAGAGGCATAAAATATCTCTGAGCTTAGCCCGACAGTAAAGTAGGGGATTAGTGATGCTTGGCCATCATATTCAGCTGGTGGGTATAAAAAAGTAGGATCGTCAAGTTCGCTGCTCAAAGGAGAGGTACGAAAATAACCATCACCATGCCCGGCAAAGAAGAAAACTGTTATGGTGTTTTCATCAACATCAGGATTGTTTTTAAGATTTTCCATATCTGCAAGCATTGCTGTTTTAGTTGCATCACTATTATATCTTGCAGTAGTTGTAAAATTTTGCTGAGTTAAAAATTCATTCATATCGAAAGCATCGTTATATGTATATGTTAAATCATTAACAGATCCTATATAATCAGCCACACCATAAATTAATGCATAAGAATTTCCGCGTACAGTGTTTCTGGTATGAAACAAATCACAGGAAGTAAAGAGTAAAATTGAAGCTGTTACAAGAAAGAAAGTTACTATAAATCTCTTCATAACAAACCTTCTTCACTTGGTGAATCATGATGTATCGAGAGTTCAATCTCTAATCCCACTCCGAATGAGAATGCATACAATACATCTTTTCTCAAATCCACCGTGAGCGGAAAAGTAATTTTTGCTGCCTTATGTATGGATTTTGCTTTAATATCTCTCACGAATGTTATATTTGGGATGATTCCTGTTTCAATATGCGCAAATAAGGTTTTTGTATCAACATATCGTGAATTATGCATTCGTAGAAAACCTGAAAGGGAAAAATTCTGAGACAGATGATAAGATATTCCTGCATCTAAAAAAAATGAAGAGAATCCTTTTGCAAATTCAAGACCGGTTACCCGGGTCTCTAAGAGCTGCAAATAGCCGACACCTGTATAGATAGTAAAAGATTTTTCAGGAAACGAAAATAGATATTTTGCCGAAACAGCATTACCAGGCTGCAGAAAGAAGCTGGTTTGCGGATCACTCGAATCATAGCCGGCAGAATATATATAAGGTTTATAGGTTACCGCGAATGAGTTTGAACTGAAAGAATTTGCACTGAGGGGCAGCGTAATCAAGATTATAAGTAATGAAGTTATTTTAATCAGGTATTTTTGTTTTCTACACATTACAGAAAATATAACCACAGAAAAGCTTTTTAGCAATATTAATTTCAGAAAGCTGCTTTACACAGTAATAACCCATTAATCGGGAATGAATAGAGAGCTGACAATAGGGACTTTAACTGAAATAACGGAACCCTTATGTAACCGGATTTTACTGAAGAGAATAAGCTCAAATCCTTCCCAATTGCATTCGACGAAATAACCGTTTCCACTATATTCAGTCTCAATTACCACAGTATGTAAAAAAATGTTACTGAATTCAGCACGTTCTAAATCTAAATCTATATCTAATTCGTTAACGTGAAAAATTTCTGCATTTTCAGGTCTGAAAAAGAGATGTCCGGTTTCAGGTTTTGTTTCTGCAACAGGTGTATCTCTCTTAAAATAGTGCATGACACTACTATTAGTACAATATGTGTGGTTCTTATGACTAACAGTGCACGTATTCGAGTTATGATTTGTGATTTTAACAGGCAGCATTGTTGACCTGCCGAAAAATTCTGCTGAAAATTTAGTTTTCGGAAATGAATAGATATCTTCAGGAGTTCCAATCTGCTCAATTGATCCATTGTTTATCATAATTATACGATCACTGATAGATAGAGCTTCTTCCTGATCATGAGTAACATAAATAGTCGTAACAGTGAGATCTTTTTGTATGGACCGTATCTCTTTTCTTAAAGATTTTCTTAATTGAGCATCAAGAGCAGAGAGCGGTTCGTCGAGCAGAAGCAGTTCGGGGTGAGGTGCTAATGCTCTTGCCAGTGCTACACGCTGCTTTTCCCCGCCGGATAACTCTTCAGTAGACCGCTTGTTATATCCGGTCAGTCCAATAATATCCAACAACGTATTTGTTCTAGCAAGTGAGGCAGATTTATCAACTTTTTTTACTTTAAGTCCATATCCGATATTATTTTCTATATTCATATTTGGGAAAAGAGCATAATCCTGAAAAACAAATCCGATATTTCTTTCCCAAATAGGAACAAACAGCAGATCTTTTCCATTTAATGACATTTTTCCTTCATCCGGATCAAGCAATCCTGAGATAATTGAGAGTGTGGTAGTTTTACCGCATCCTGAGGGTCCTACCAGAGATACAAATTCTCCCTGCTTAATAGAAAAAGAGATATCGAGTATAAAATCAGCATATATTTTTTTAATACCCCGTAAATTCAAACCGGATTCCATTGAAGAAATAATTGTAGAAATCATAATTTTTCCCTCAGATACTCAAAAACTGAAAAGAGTATAATACACATGGCAACCAGCAATGTTCCTACCGCACATGCTGCATAAAAATTATAAGAACCAATTAACCGATAGAGTAGAATAGGTATGGTTATGGTGTTTTCATCAGCAAGTATCAAAGTTGCATTTATTTCACCAAAAGATATGGCCACAGCAAAAACAGATCCTGAAATTATGGCATTTTTCAACAAAGGAAGTTCAATGCTGAAAAATACCCGCACAGGTTTTGCTCCCAGAGATAAGGCAGCAGAAGAGTAAGTTTGACGCATATTTCGAAGAGCAGGCATAACAGATCTTAGAATGAATGGTAATGTTATAATTGCATGGGCAGCAACAATCAGCAATCGATTGACAGACATGGTTCCGGTAATATTAGAGAGTAGATAGTACCCGAGTCCCAGTATAACTGAGGAAACAGCAAGTGGAAGCATAAACAGCAGCTCAGGTAAATATGATTTGTTCGGGGTTACAGAAATAGTGAAGTAAGAGAGACCTATTGCAGCAGGTATGGCAACAGCCGCAGAGGTGATTGCAAGCAGCAGACTGTTTTTGAAAGCAGCTGCAGTAAGAGAAAGTGTTCCCTGGTTAACACTGAATAGCTGTTTATACCATTTCAATGAGAGTAAAGCGGAACTTCCGCGTGACAGCTGTGTTTGAAATGATCTGAATATAACAGAAATAATTGGTGCAGTTACAAACAGTACTGCTGCTGTTATATATAAAACTATAATAATAGAGGTGATTTTTGATGGATTGAGTAGAGTACTATGCTGGAAGATCGGGCGCTTAAATCCGGCAGTATTCCGCATCATCTTTTTTTGAAAAACTAGATAGATAAGCAGAATCACAGATGAAATTGTAATAGATATAATGGCAAGTCCAGCTGCTGTATGTAAATCGAATGATACACGTGCCTGTCTGAATATTTCCACCTCTATAGTGGTGAACCATGGACCTCCCCCAAGTACCAGAATGATTGCAAAGCTGGTAAAACAGAATAAAAAAATTAATGCCGCAGAAGAGAGAATTGCTGGATAAATTTTAGGTAAAGTAATAGAAAAAAAGGTTTTACATCTCTTTGCGCCCATTGTATAGGATGCAAGTTCTGAATTGTCTGAAACCTGTTCCCAATATCCGGCAATTAGATTAATACATATGGGAAAATTATAGAAAGCATGCGCAAATATAATTGCTTTGAAAGAGTAGAGAATTTTCAAGGGTGGTTCTGATGTGTTAAAAATCTTCATAAGAAAGTTGTTGAGAAATCCATTATTACCATAAAAAATCACAAACCCCAGAACAACAATTATTGAAGGCAGTACGAACGGAACAGCACTTATTGCACGGATAATGAATTTCCCTTTAAAATTGAATTGTGAAATAAGGTATGAACCTGGTAATCCGATAAGTATAGCTGATACGGTGCTTAATAGAGCCTGGAGTGTAGTGAAACCGATTATTCTCCAGATATAGGAGGATTTAAGAAGTGTGCTGAAAACAGAGAACGAAAAGGTATTAGTATTTGTTAAAAATGCCTGACGCAATACCATGAATATAGGCAGAATAAAGAGAGGAACAAGCAGAAATATCCCAAAATATGCAAGAAGTGAGGTGAATCTGAATGTTTCCTTCCGATAATCAAAAGACATTATTTACTCATTAATTCTGTCCATTCTTTAAGACGTTCATCTAGATGAAGAGCCGTTTCATCAGCGGGCAGTGATAGTTGAATTGCCGGTTTCGGAGCGAAAGCATAGGATTCGGGAAGTGTAATATTCTGCACCACGGGATACATCCAATTAGTTAACGGTAATACTTTCTGAACTTCCGCACTTAATAGAAAGTCTATAAACAATTCAGCCGCTGCCAGGTTTTTTGTACCTTTAATAATTCCTGCACCTTCAATCTGTAAATAATGTCCATCCTCAAACATCAGCACCTGATATCGTTCAGTTTCCTCATATTCCACATGGTACGCGGGGCTGGTTGTATAACTTAGCACAATTGGTGCTTCGCCCGCCGTAAATAGACCATATCCGGTATCCCAACCATCGGTAATAGTAAGAAGATTCGGTTTCAACTCTTCCCAGAAATCCAGATACTCATCTTTGAACACAGATACAGTCCAGTGCAGGAGTCCCAATCCAACTGATGAAGTTCTTGGATCCATAATAATTATTTTTTTGTTAAACTCTGGAGAAAGCAGTTCTGATAATGATTCAGGTCTATTTATCTGTACTTCAGTATCATGAATGAAAGCAAAATAACCATAATCATAGGGTGTTATGTGATAGGTGGGGTCAAAATGAAGTTCAACAGGAACTGATTCAAGCAAATTGCTCTTATATACTGTAAGAACTTGCTCGTTTAGTGCGCGATACAACAAATTATTATCAATACCAATGATAATATCAGCTTTTGGGTTGTTTTTTTCAAGTATAACCTTCTGCAGTACCTGGCCGCTGTCACCTGCTGAAATCATATGTATTTTAATCCCAGTCTCCTTTTCAAATTTCTCGATGATAGATGGGCCAGGTCCCCATTCAGATACAAATGAGTCATAAGCATAAATAGTCAGTATTGGTTGATCAGATACAGGTAAAGTGTTTGCTGATTCTTGTCTGCCAGCGCTGAAAACCAAAGAAAAGGACATGAATAAGAGAACAGTCAGAACAAAGAAGAAGAATTTTTTCATAAGTAACTCCAATGATTGAGAAAGATTGAGTTTGTTCTGTCTGAGGGGATCTGTGTGAAAGAATAAGCAATAAATTGCTTATGTCGATCCCTTCGCTGGAATTACCCAGATCAGGTTCAACGGGTGTGATCTCAGGCTTCAAATCTGTTTTAGATAGAGAAGCCACCCCAAGACATTTTGTATAATACTGTAATTAAACTATCGTGGCAAGCCTGAATTGAACTAAATCATTGAACTGAATACATTGAACTTAACAACTGTTAAAGTGGTACTCTGCCTTCGTTTGCATTCAGCAATAAAGAAATAATAGAAAATTTAGTATCGGATATTTATGGACTAATAGTTTGCATTCAGCAATAATACTCTATATGAAAAGTAGTAAAAAGAGTGCGTCCATTGCTTTTACCGGCGGGGGAACTGCGGGTCATATCTTACCAGGGATTGCTGTAATTGAGGTGCTGAAAAAATACCATTCTAGAGAAACTGACAAACCTGGCAGTAAGGGCTTTGAAATGTTCTGGATATGCTCCAGAAGTGTTGCTGAGCAGAAATTATTGCAAAAAAATGGTATACCTTCTTATCCGATAGCAGCGGGAAAATTACGAAGATATTTTTCTATAAAAAATTTTCTGGATGTTTTTCTGGTTTTCGGAGGAATTCTCCAATCCATCTCCATTCTGTGGAGAAAAAAACCCGCATTACTTTTCTCGAAAGGTGGTTATGTAAGCTTCCCGCCGGTTGCTGCCGCATGGCTTTTGAAAATACCCATTATTATACATGAATCAGATTTAGATCCTGGTTTAACTACTCGGTTAACTGCTAGATTTGCCAGTAAAATTCTTATTCCCTTTAAGGAATCACGAAGATTTTATCCGGATTCATATAGAGAGAAACTCGTAGTAACCGGAAACCCAGTGAGAAGCGATGTAAAAAATGGCAGTAAAGCGGAGGGACTGCTATTTTGCGGAGTACCTGATAACAAACCTATTATTTTTGCTGCAGGTGGAAGTCAGGGTGCAGTGCGGATCAATAAACTTTTAGAATTGTGTATACACGAGTTATGTGAAAAGTTTGTAGTAATACATCAAACTGGATTTAACTGGACGTTTGCATTTAAGCATAATAATTATAGACACTTCACTTTTATTGATGAACATTATGCTGATATTGCTGCAGCATCTGATCTGGTTATTTCAAGAGCAGGAGCTGGAGCTGTATGGGAATTTGCAATTATGGGTAAGCCGATGATTCTTATTCCCATAAATTCTGCTTCAAGCAGGGGAGATCAGTTGCGGAATGCTGATTTCTTTGAAAATAATGGTGCTGCTGTTGTCCTGAAAGGAAAAAAAGTAAATACAGAAAATCTTAAAAATGTTATACTATCACTAGTAGAAAATGATAACTATAGAAAAGAATTGGTAAAACATGCAAAAATACTCTGCAATGATAATGCAGACATATCAGTTGCTGATGTTATCATAACAGATATTGGAGGAATTCTATGACATTTGAAGTGCTGGATGTTATTGCACTCGTAATTTTGCTGGTTTCTGGACTTCGTGCTATGTTTAAGGGTTTTATTAAGGAGTTTATGTCTAAAGCAGGCATATTAATTGGTTTTTTTGTTGCATTAATGTTTAGTTCTGCACTTGCTCCGTATATTGATGCGCAATTTGGTTTCGGTACCTGGAGCAATATTGCTGCGTTTGCTGCTCTTTTTCTAGCAGGATATATCGTTACAAAGTTAGTGGCAAATACTCTTAGAACGGTAATAGAGGGACTTCATCTTGCTTTTCTGGATAATATACTCGGCTTTGTTTTTGGGTTGCTGGAAGGTGCAGTAATCATCTCATTTATTATATATCTGCTTCGTTTTCAGACCGTTATTGTTATTGAGGACTTTTTATCACAAAGCTGGGTTGTACAGCTTCTTGAGCCGATCGCACCACGCAGTGTTGAATTCTTTGAGAAGACATTATAATGGCAACCTATCCTAGTACCCTGTACAACTTAAATCTTAGGATTCTTACTTGTACGCGGTAGGTATCTGCATCGTCAGGATACGAAGTAAAAAATCTGGATTTTTTACTTTTGGCAGAATAACAACTCACATAGTTCGTTGTTATTCTGCACACACCTTAGCTGGCTAAGACTTCGTATTCTTCCTTGCATATACCCACAGGGTACTGCGCGTAAGAACCTGTAAGTTTAAGCTGTACAGGGTACTAGATAGACGTAATCATTTCATACCTGTTACGTTTTACAAATGTTTGTACTGCTTATTTGCAGAATATATTTGCTGTTTTTTCTAATTATATTTTAAAGAAAATCCTTCTTCTTTAAGGGGAGCCGTTAATTGCTTGAAAGAATATATGGACATCAAAGTCTAAAAAACCAGCTTTCACATTTGATATTAAATAAAACACTTCCTTCGGGTCTTCTATTTGCAGGACCCCGGTTTTCAGGAAGATTAACCACTGCGCTGGAGATTGCGGAAATCGTTTCATGTACAGAAACACATACACCACTCTGTTCATGTGAAAACTGCCGCAATAACAGAACAGGTACTCATCCCTATACAATCATGCTGTTAAGTCGTGATCTTTCTAAAGAAATAGCTGCATCGTATGACACATATTGCAAAACACAGATACCGGATACTGTTCTGTTATTAATCAGACAGGTGAGAAAACTTATCAGCAGATATCGTACAGATTTATATGATGATTCAACCGCTGCTGCAAAATCACTGCTGAAAACAGCATTTGAAATTGATGAATTACTTCTGTTGTTTCAGTACCAGAACAATGGATCGGGAACAGTAAAACTAGCCGGAGAGCTGGTAAAAAAAAGTAAACAGCTAGCTTTATCTGTTAAAAGCGGTAATATTCCCGTCTCTCAAATACGTAAAATTGCTTCATGGATATATTCAGCACCAGAAAATCAGGTGAAATGCATAATAATTGAAGGGATAGAAGGAATTACTGACGCATCGAAAAATGCATTATTGAAAATAGTTGAGGAACCTCCGGTAAATACATATTTTATGCTTATAGCTGAATCCATTGGACGAATACCTCAAACTATTCTCTCAAGAGTTCGAAGATATCATTTTGTACAACTGGATGAAAAATCGAAAACTGATGTCATTCGAGAAATATATTCGGATGACCCTGATTTGTATGATTCTTTAAAAACATTTTTTATGGTCAAATCTGGGGTTAACTGTCGAGAATTACATGCAGATGCTGAGACATTTCTTTTATCTGCCATGAATCGATCGGATGTTTCCTATAAAGATTTTCAAAACTTATTAGCAAAAATAAACTCTGGAAAACTATTTCCGGAATTTATAAATGAGATAGTAACTGTGTTAGAGCAGGAAGTTGAAGATAGATTAATTAGCAGAGATAATGCGGGTAGAATCTTAACAAATATAAAAATGGTAAGTTCAAGGCAAATAATCTATAATCAGCATCCAGCATTAGCTCTGGAATCACTATATAATAGTATACGGATTGGTTTGTAATGAGAAATTTTGTAAAGAAAGCAATTGGGAAAATTGAGAAACTTGAACGCGGACAGATAATGAGATTGATAAATCTTTTATCTGATGAAAATGAGATGCTTGAAACCATTTTAGATTCAATGGATGAAGGAGTTATTGTTACAGATATTGAGTACCGCATAAGAATTGTGAATAAAAATGCAAACAGATTGCTTCAGTTTCAAACCGGTGATCTGCATGATCGAATTGTTTGGGCTGTTATTAAAGACCAGGAAACAGCTGAGTTTGTAGAGAAACAGATCAGAAGTGAAGGTAAAATAATTGATGAAGAGTTCTATACAGAAAAGGGAACTGGAACAGCTATACTTACACTAACATCACTGCCTTTTGTAAAAAATAAAAAAATAGAGGGAAATATTCTTATCCTAAGGGATGTTACTGAAAAGAAACAGAAAGAAGCACAATTCCGCCGTGCTGAAAATCTTGCCTCCCTGACAACACTCGCTGCAGGTGTTGCTCATGAAATAAAAAACCCCCTGGCCTCTATCGGCATACATATCCAGCTTATGAGAAAAAATCTGAATCAAAGCGGGTGCATAGATAAAGAGGCTGCAGAAGAGTACCTTGAAATAATTGATGAAGAGATAGAACGTTTAAACGGCATTGTTGTTGATTTTCTTTTTGCTGTACGCCCGATGGATACGAGAATAAAAAGTGAAGATATCAATAAACTGTCTGAGGATTTATTGGATTTTGTAAAGTATGAATTGGAAAAAAATAATATTCAGATTGAAACAAATCTGTCTCAGGATGTACCGAAAATTGAGATTGATAGTAAGTATATGAAGCAGGTTCTGTTGAATATTATTAAAAACGCTATCGCAGCGATGCCTAATGGCGGGTTGCTCACGCTAAATACATTTCGGAAAGATGACAGGGTACATATACAAATACAAGATAACGGAATTGGTATATCTGAAGAGAATATGGCTAAGATTTTTGAACCGTATTTCACAACTAAAGATTTTGGTTCAGGATTGGGGCTTACCGTGGTTTTTAAAATAATTAAAGAACATGGGGGTGAGATTTCTTTGAATTCAAAAGAGGGCGAGGGGACGACGTTTACTATATCACTGCCTTTACCGCAAAGTGAAAGAAGTTTGCTGTCCTGGGGGATTGAGTGATGGATATTACTATTTTAATCGTTGATGATGAAAAAAACATTCGAAGCGGCTTAGGAAAATCCCTTGCAATGGAAGGGTACACAGTTAAACTAGCTGAAAATGGTTTGCAAGCATGGGAATATGTGAATAATCAGCATATAGATTTGGTAGTCTCAGATCTTAGAATGCCCAAAATGTCCGGAGAGGAGCTATTGCTGAAAATATCATCAGCGTATCCCACTCTGCCGGTAATTATTTTAACTGGTCATGGAACTATTGAATCTGCAGTTAATGCAATGCGTGACGGAGCTTTCGATTTTGTTACAAAACCTATAAATCTTGACAGGTTAAGCCTGCTGGTTAAAAGAGCAATTTCCAGCCGGAAGCTGCAAATAGAGAATTCGAAGCTGCTGAATGAATTGGAGAAATTAAAGAAAAAACAAAAATTTGACGGTATTATTGGAAAAAGTCAAAAAATGCAAAGAGTTATGGAAATTGTCGAACAGGTTGCACAAACGAAAGCTTCTGTTCTTATAACAGGAGAAAGCGGAGTTGGAAAAGAACTTGTGGCAGATGCACTTCACGAATTATCAAACAGAAGCAAAGGTCCTTATGTGAAGGTTCATTGTGCAGCTTTAAGTGAGTCACTTCTTGAAAGTGAGTTGTTCGGCCATGAAAAGGGATCTTTTACCGGTGCAGTTTCTCAAAAAAAAGGACGGTTTGAGCTTGCAGATACTGGCACCATATTTCTTGATGAAATTGGTGAGATAAATGCGCAAGTACAGATTAAAATCCTCAGAGTTCTTCAGGAGAAGCAGTTTGAGCGTGTTGGCGGCGAGAAAACACTGAATATTGATACCAGGATTGTATCAGCAACCAACAGAGATTTACATGAAGAGATAAAACTTGGTAATTTTCGTGAAGATCTTTATTACCGGTTAAATGTAGTGAAAATTGAAGTTCCACCCTTACGTGATCGTAAAGATGATATTCCGTTATTGTCAGCAGCCTTTCTGAAAGAGTTTAATGAAGAGAATGGGAAAAAGATAGAAGGGTTCAGCAGTAAAGCCAGGTCTGCTTTATATAATTACTCATGGCCGGGAAATATTCGTGAACTGAGAAACTGCATTGAGAGTTCTGTTGTTCTCTCAAAAAGTAATGTGATTGAATTGGACGACTTACCGTTAAGTATTACTTCAGCAACCACGGATGATCAAATAAATATACCTCTCGGCTCAACGATGGAATCAGCAGAAAAAGAGTTCATTTTAGCCACGTTGAATTTCTGTAATGGTAATAAATCCAAAGCAGCAGAAGTGCTTGGAATAGGCAGAAAAACACTTCACCGTAAAATTCAGGAATATCAGATTGAATCTAAATAATAAAATTGAACATATCCTGGGACCTCAGGGCAATTTAGCTGAGAATATACCAAATTTTGAATCCCGGAAGAGTCAGCAGGAAATGGCCTGTATGATTGCAGAGACTTTTAGAGATACGGGTATTTGCGTGGTAGAAGCAGGTACAGGTACCGGGAAATCGTATGCCTATTTAGTTCCTGCAATGCTCTGGTGTCTGGAAAATAGTGATGAAAAAATCGTTATAGCAACATCGACTATTAATCTTCAGCATCAGTTATTTGAAAAAGATATTCCAACTCTTTGTAAACTTCTTGCTATTAGCTTAAAAGCAGAAATATTAAAGGGAAGATCCAACTATATCTGTATGAGAAAACTATTTGAAGAGATTCAGGAAGGCCCATTGCTTTCACATCAAGAAAATGAAGCTTTCAAATATTTGTGTAAATGGGTTGAAAATACATCTACGGGTATGTTTTCTGAGCTGGAAAAACACATACATAAAAAAATATGGAACAGAGTCTGCTCGGATTCAGAGTTCTGCCTGAAAAACCGCTGCCCGCATAGAGAGGGGTGTTTTGTTCTTAGAGCAAGAAAAAGAGCATCGGCGGCTCATATAATAATAGTAAACCATCACTTGCTTTTTGCCGATATGATAATGAGAAAACAAGAGCAGATTGATCCGCAGGAACAGGCAATCCTACCGCCTTTTGACAGATTAATTATAGATGAGGCACATAATATAGAAAAAAATGCAACGAGTTATTTTACTGAGGAATATAGTAATCAAACAATAAGTCGTTTGATGTATGATTTGCATCACATGAAATTCGGAAAACAGCAGGGAATAGCTGTAAGGATACTTCCATTTATATCCAGTGAAAACGAATCGAATCAATCGGAAAAACTTAACGGGCTGCTTGAATCTCTACGAATATATACTGATAAACTTGAACTCTTTATTTTAGATATATTTACGAGATTTCATCAAAGTTCACTTCTCTTTGAGACTATTAAGGAAAAGATAGATGATAAAGTCTATGAACAATTTGAAGAGTATTTTTTATCATTACATGCAATACTGAAAAAAATAACCAGATTTAACAAACAGCTGATTGATGATTGTATTGAGAATGATGACTCTTTTCCTGTGCTTCAGGAGTTGAGGAGTAATACAGCAAAATTTAATTCAGCATCTTTGTTATTGAAGAAATTCAGTAAGATTACAACCTATCCGAAAGAAATTTTCTGGTTAGACAGTAAGAAAAATATGACTGGAAGCAGTAGTAGTCAAATGAAAATTACTCCTGTCAGTGTTGCTGAAACAATATATGAGAATATTCTTAGTGTCTATAATTCTGTAATTTGTACATCTGCTACATTAACTGCCGGCGATGATTTTTCTTTTTGGGAAAAGCAAGTAGGATTATATGGAAGGGATTTACCAAATTACCGGAAGAAATATTTTCCATCACCCTTCAATTTTAAAAAGCATCTATTCCTTGGAATACCCATAAATGCACCATTACCATTTGAAAGCGAAAAGTATGAATCATTTGTTTGTGATTTTACCTGTAAATTAATAAATTCTTCCGAGGGAGGAACACTTGTATTATTTACTTCGTATGCACTCCTAAAAAAAGTTCATGAATATTTACTTGATGAAATGGATAAAGATAAAGATAAAGAGAAAGAGAAGATTACACTTCTGTATCAAGGAGAAAAAGATAGAACAAAACTATTAGCTGAGTTTATCCGGGATGAAAAAAGTGTTCTGCTGGCAACAGAATCTTTTTGGGAGGGTGTTGATGCTCCCGGAAATACGCTGCGTTCTGTTATTATAACCCGTTTACCTTTCCGGGTTCCCTCAGACCCAATTGTTTCTGCCCGATATAAAGCTTTGGAAAAAAGCGGCGGTAATCCGTTTCTTGAAATTTCTCTGCCGGAGGCTGCTGTAAGGCTTAAACAGGGATTTGGAAGACTTTTACGGAATCGATTCGACCGCGGTGGAGTTTTTATCCTTGATTCAAGAATTATACATAAATATTATGGAAGAATACTTCTGAATTCACTTCCTGACACATTGATTGAAATACAGGAATCTGATCGGATCACAGAAAAGTTTGAAAATTTTCTCTATTCTGGAAAATAAATAAAACCCCAAATAACAGGTATAAGGGGTTATTAACAAAATGAATTTAATTCCGATTATTACTCAATAATAGCAAGAAGGTCGCTCATTCTAAGAAGCAAATGATCATGTCCATCTACTTTTATTGTTGTCCCCGCATACTTATCATACATAATTTTATCGCCAACTTTAACTTTGATCTCTTCATCATCACCAATTGCAATTACTGATGCAATTTGAGTTTTTTCCTGAGCTGTTTGCGGAATGAAAATGCCGCTTGCTGTTTTTTCCTCTACTTCTTCAACTTTTACAAGAACCCGATCACTTAGTGGTCTTACCTTCATAAAAAAATCCTCCTGATAGTATTATTTAATATTTTAAAAAAGGTTCATTATTCGAACCATATAAATAAGGCATATACAAAAATATGAACAATATGCCATTAAATAACTAATTAATTCAAAGAAAATATACGCATGTTAGGGCTATTGGTCAAGCAGTAAATAATTTTTTTAAGATTTGATAAGCTGCCTGGAAGATACATGAAAGAAATATGACTGACATAAAAAAATCTTGCCTGATAACTGTTTGTTTTGTATATTGTTGATATAATGAATGATTGCAGAAAACTTCTGAAAGAAGGGAAAGAATTACTGTTCTCTCAGAAAGCTCATGAAGCTATGAATGTGTTTAACAATGCTCTGGAAGTTTGTGTGTGTGATAACAATATCGAACTGGGGGAAATACTTTTTTATCTTGGCTTGGCTTTTAAAAAAATAGGGCATAATGTGCATGCTCAAAGATGCTGGTTAAATGCTTTTAAAATACGTGATATAAATAATACAGGAAATTATCAAAATGATGAGTGGGAAATATTCCATGCAATTCAACTTTCCAGATATCTAAGTTATAAGATGGATTTTCAATTTGATACCCTTGCTGAGGGTGATATGGTTCATGATTTGATTAAAACTATCTGGTTGGAAATATGTACACTTCCCCAGTTTAATAGTATGAGCAGTGATGAAAGGGTAAATTATTACCAAACGATAACAATAATATTCCCTGAAATGAATCTTAAAGAAGATCAAGAACAATCTGTTAAAGGGAATATTGTATCTTTTTTACAATGAAACCTTTAAAATCTCGCTTGGTTTACTTATCATGTGTCATTATTACTCAGTATATAACTAATATAATTCAGGTGTGTAAATCTGACACACATACACAATAGCTGAACAATAAATTTGCAGTTTGATAATCATATGCAAATTAACTAACTATTTATATAATAAGTAATAAAGACATTTACATAAAGTTGGCATGCATCCTGCTATGTATTAGCAGGAGGCTTAAGATGATAGCTAAAAGAACCTACGTTAATGAACATACCAATACAGAAGATGATAATATTCTTTCAATGTATTTAAAAGAAATAAATAAAATCTCACTACTCACTAGAGAAGAAGAGGTAGAAATAGCAACAAAAGCAGCTTCAGGAAATGAAGCGGCAAAAAAGAGACTAATCGAATCCAATTTAAGATTTGTTGTTAATGTTGCAAAGAAATACCAGAATCAGGGGCTGCCGTTGATAGATTTAATAAATGAAGGAAATATCGGCCTCATGAACGCTATTGACAGATTTGATGTTGATAAAGGCTACCATTTTATTTCTTACGCAGTCTGGTGGATAAGACAGGCTATTTTAAAGGCGATCTGTGAAAAATCCAGAGCAATAAGACTACCTTTGAATCGTGCAAATGAACTTATTCAGATTCAAAAGGCACAAAAAGAGTTAACTTCTATGAATATGGAAGAACCTGATCTTTATTCGATTGCTCAAATGACACAGCTTGATGAAGGGCATATAGCTGATTTGTTAAGTATCTCACGGGATATGGTATCTTTAGAAACCCCTGTATTTACTGATAATAATAATTCAGAGCTGGGAGATTTTATTGAAGATTCCGATTACACATCCCCGGAAGAAAGTTTAGTTGAAAATGCTATGCGCGATGATATTAATACTGTCCTGAATACATTAAGTATCAAAGAATCTGAGATTATTGAGTACCGTTTTGGACTTAATGGGCGTCATGCAATGTCACTAAAAGAGATAGGAGATATCTACAACCTTACAAAAGAACGAATTCGACAAATCGAGAAGAAGGCTCTTGAAAGATTGCGACATCCTTCAAGAAGCAAATATCTTGAGGCTTATTCTGCTTAATTCCATTAAATTACTTGAATTTACCATTTTTTGAGCTTGATATGTTTTTATTGACATATTGAGCTCTTTTTTTTACTTTCAAATTGTACCATAATTGCTGATATTCGTTTACAAAAAATATATAAGAATATAGACTGAAGCGAAAACAGTAGGAAAATTGTATTATACATATAGATGGAGGAATCTTATTAATGTCAAAAAACAAGTATGTTTATTTTTTCGGTAAAAAAGAGACTGAAGGAAACGCTGGAATGAAAGATCTTCTCGGCGGTAAAGGGGCGAATCTTGCTGAAATGACCAGTATTGGTCTCCCTGTGCCTCCGGGATTTACTATTAGCACTGAGGCTTGTGCTTATTTTTCAGAAAATGATGGGAAATATCCTGCCAGTATGAAAGAACAAGTTTTGGAAAACTTGAGAAAACTTGAAAAAGAAATGGGGGCAAAGTTAGGAGATTCTGAAAACCCTCTGCTTGTATCTGTTCGTTCAGGTGCTGCTCAGTCCATGCCTGGAATGATGGATACAGTACTTAATCTTGGGATGAGTCCAGCGGCAGTTAAGGGCGTAATTAAAAAATCCGGAAATGAAAGATTTGCATGGGACAGTTACAGAAGATTTATGCAGATGTTTGGTGATGTTGTCATGGGCGTATCTCATCACAGCTTTGAGGAAGCCCTGCAGTCGGTCAAAGATCTGGTTGGAACTGAATTTGACACAGATCTTGGTGTTGAAGATTTGAAGCTTGTAATTCAGAAATACCGTGATGTATACAAAGCAGCGACTGGAGAAGAATTTCCTACAGACCCATTGGAGCAGTTATTTAAATCAATTGATGCTGTTTTTGGTTCATGGGACAATGACAGAGCTAAAAAATATCGACAAATGAATGATATCAGAGGTCTTCTTGGAACTGCAGTAAATGTACAGGCAATGGTTTTCGGTAATATGGGAAACACTTCCGGTACCGGTGTGGCTTTCACCAGAGATCCCTCTACAGGTGAAAATAAATTCTATGGTGAATATCTCATGAATGCTCAGGGAGAAGATGTCGTAGCTGGAATTCGAACTCCGCTTACTATTGATACTTTGAAAGATGAAAATGAAGAAGTGTACAATCAGCTTGTCAGTATTCGTGGTATTCTCGAAAAACACTATAAAGATATGCAGGATCTTGAATTTACTATTCAGGAAGGAAAGCTCTACATGCTGCAAACCCGAACAGGTAAGCGAACAATTTTCAGCTGGTTAAAGACCCAGGTGGAGATGGTAAATGAGGGGTTGATTGATAAGAAAACAGCTGTCAGCCGAGTACCTGCAAATGAATTCGGCAAGTTGTTCGCACCAATTCTTGACCCAAAAGACATTGCAGCGAAAGGTGTTACAGAAGTTGCAAAAGGACTGAATGCTAGTCCTGGTGGAGCCAGTGGTATCGCAGTCTTTACTGCTCATGAAGCTGAAGAATTTGCTGCTCAGGGCAAAGATGTTATTTTGGTTCGCATTGAAACAAGCCCTGAAGATATTGGTGGAATGGCTGTTGCCAAAGGTGTATTAACTGCAAGAGGCGGTATGACAAGCCATGCTGCAGTTGTAGCACGTGGTATGGGATGTCCCTGTGTTTCCGGTGCCGGAGATTTGAAGATCAATTATAAAGCAAAATTGATGAACGTTGGTGGATTAACGATCAATCAGGGTGATTATATCTCAATTGACGGATTTACGGGACAAATTTATGCTTCAGAGATTGCAGTAAAACCTTCTGAGATTGTCCAGGTTCTCAATGGTGAGATGCAGGAAGATGACTCGGACTTATTTAAAGATTACAATACGTTTATGTCTTATGCTGATGAATTGAGAAAGTTGAAAATTCGTACAAATGCTGATACTCCGGCCGATACAGAAATGGCTGTTAAATTTGGCGCAGAAGGTATCGGACTTTGCCGAACTGAACACATGTTTTTTGAAGGTGATAGAATAATTTCTATCAGAAAAATGATTCTCGCAAAGAATATTGAAGAGAGAGAGCAGGCATTGCTTGAGCTTCTCCCCATGCAGAGAGAAGATTTTGAAGGGATATATAAAGCTTTAGCCGGACGCCCGGCTACTGTCAGACTGCTGGATCCGCCTCTGCATGAATTCCTTCCTCATGAAGAAGAGAATATTCAGGAAATGGCTGATCAGCTCTCTGTCCCTTATGATGAAGTTGTAGCAAAAGTTGAAGCACTGCATGAATTTAATCCTATGCTGGGATTCAGAGGCTGCCGGCTTGCAGTTGTATACCCTGAGATTCTTAAAATACAGGTCAGGGCGATTATTGAAGCCGCCATGAATGTAGCTGATGCCGGTATACCTGTATTCCCGGAAATTATGATTCCACTTGTTGGAAATGTAAAAGAACTGGATTACTGTAAAAAAGATGCACTGGAAACAATAGAGGCTATTTTTGCTGAACGTGGAAAAACCATTGAGTACAAAATCGGTACTATGATAGAAGTTCCCAGAGCGGCATTAACTGCCGATGAAATTGCTGAATCTGCTGAATTTTTCAGTTTTGGTACAAATGACCTTACACAGATGACTTGCGGATTCAGCCGTGATGATTCTGCAAGCTTTTTGGTACCGTATGTCGAAGATACAGATAAACAGTTTTATGAATATGATCCTTTTGAGGTTCTTGACCAGAGTGGTGTTGGAAAATTAGTTATTATGGCTGCTGAGCTTGGACGAAAAACCAGACCTGATATCAAACTGGGAATCTGCGGAGAACATGGAGGAGATCCCAAAACCATAGATTTTTGTGCAGGAATTGGTCTTGATTATGTTAGTTGTTCACCTTTTAGAGTACCGATTGCCAGACTTGCGGCTGCACAGGCAAGCATCAGGAGAATGTAGCTCTGAGAAAGAACTTTACGTAAAAAAGCTGCCGTTGCATAAGAACGGCAGCTTTTTTAAGCGTTTTATTGAGCCAAAGATGGGAATTGAACCCGCGACCTACGCTTTACGAGAGCGTTGCTCTACCCCTGAGCTACTTTGGCACGACACAAATTTAGAGAAATTATACTTAAAATGCAACCCCTTAAAAGCAGTTTTGAGATTTACCTAGCGAAAAAAAGAGTCTATTCTTTGAACATCAGTATTGACCAAATGCATTTTTGTATTTAGTTTTAGTTTTCTGGCAAAATAAGAATAATTTGACTGTTATTGGAAATGAGGAGCTGAATCTGGAAAATAAACTTAATCTTAAACAAGAAGAATTTACTGAAAAACAAGCTGAAAGTTTACATAAAGCAAGAAAAACACCTCTTACAACAGGAATTTTATGGACTGATTCTGTAGCTGAATATTTTTTGGAAGTGTATCCGGATTTGTTTGAAGAAGGAATGACACTTGCAGAAATATTTCACTTTATGTATGGATAAACTGTATGGTAGTTCTGGGTATTGAAACATCTTGTGATGAATGTGCAGCAGCAATAGTTGTAGACGGTAAAACAATACTCAGCAATATCATAGCCTCACAAATTGAAATTCATCAACCCTTTCAGGGAGTTGTTCCAGAACTGGCTTCTAGACTCCATACTGAGTGGATTTCAAAAGTAGTTGATGAAGCTGTAACTGAAGCAGAGATACAACTTCATCAAATAGATGGAATAGCGGTAACAAACAGGCCAGGCCTTTCCGGTTCTTTACTGGTTGGTTTGAACTATGCAAAGGGACTCTCTGCTTCTTTAGGCAAACCATTTATAGGTATCGATCATGTACGTGCCCATCTCTATGCTCCTCATCTGGAGAATGAATTTGAATATCCGTATTTAGGTTTACTTTTATCCGGCGGGCATACAATTATCTGTATCGTTAAGGGATTCAACGAAATTGATGTGTTAGGAACAACTATAGATGATGCTATAGGTGAAGCTTTTGATAAAGTTTCAAAATACTATAATTTAGGATACCCGGGAGGTGCTGCAATAGATAAGCTGGCACAGAAAGGAAATCCGGATGCGTTTAAATTTCCAAATCCACGTTTGAAAACTATATATAAAAAGTATGATGTTTCCTATTCAGGTTTGAAAACTGCAGTTATCAATCAATTGGATAAATTCTGGAATGGGAAAGATGAGAAAAACTTTGAAAATATTGCAGCCTCATTTCAGAAAGCGGCTATTTCACTATTTATGAAACGTGTTAATATGGCTTTACAGGACACAGGACTTACAAGAGTTGCTGTTGGAGGTGGTGTAGCCGCCAACTCATTATTTCGGGATTCTTTAACAAAAAAAGCTCAGAAGGAGGGGGTTGATGTTTATTTCCCCTCTCATCAGCTTTGTACTGATAATGGTGCTATGATAGCCGGATTAGGATATCATTATTTAAAAGAGGGAGAATATTCAGACTATTCTCTTACTGTTTCTGCTCGAGTATCGGCATTTAAATCTTCAGTTTGGAAAAAAAACATTTAGGGAAGAATATGGAAAAAAATAAATTTCTGGACAGTTCAATAAGAAAAATTAAAGACTTTCCGCATAAAGGAATTCTTTTTTATGATATAACCAGTATTTTACAAAATCCTGCTGCATTTACCTATTGTATCGATGAAATGGTTAAGCTCTATAAAGATGCCGGATTAGATTCGGTAGCATGCATAGAAGCCCGCGGGTTTTTATTCGCAGCCCCATTTGCATTAAAGATGAAGCTGCCATTGATCCTTATTCGGAAAAAAGGAAAATTACCCGGTGAGACATTGGAAAAAAGTTTTACTTTGGAATATGGAGAGGATACTATTCAGATTCATAAAGATGATGTAAAAGCAGGAGATAAAGTATTAGTAATTGATGATTTAATTGCAACTGGCGGTACTGTTAAGGCTTCACTGGAACTTCTGAATGAAGCTGGAGCATCAGCAAATGATGTATTTTGTGTTATTGGATTACCGTTTTTGCAATATGAAGAATTACTATCAGAATATAGGGTAAAAACTTTAATTAATTATGATAGTGAATAGATTCTCTATCAAGTAAGTTTTTTTAACGATATTGACAAAATCATATGGTTTTAGTACATTAGCGCAGTACTGATAAATGGCCGATAGTGTAATGGTAGCACCGCAGATTCTGGTTCTGCTCGTGAGGGTTCAAATCCTTCTCGGCCAGCTTTTTAATAATGGTCCCTTCGTCTATCGGCTAGGATGGAAGATTCTCAGTCTTCAGAGAGGGGTTCGATTCCCCTAGGGACTATTTAGCCAGCCTTTCTTTGGGGCTGGTTTTTTTTGGCAATTTTCACAATCGACTATATAAGAGGCTAATTATTAAATGATTACTGCAAGTAATATTTCTCTCGCTTTTGGAAACCAAGTACTATTTAAAAATGTAAATATTAAATTTACTCCAGGAAACTGTTACGGTTTAATTGGAGCAAATGGTTCAGGAAAATCAACATTTCTTAAAATACTGTCTGGTGAACTCGAACAGGATACTGGAGAGGTGATTATTACTCCAGGTGAACGGCTCACAGTTCTTCAACAGGATCATTTTGCTTTTGATGCCTATACCATTATGGATACGGTAATTATGGGTCATGCTGAACTTTTTAGAATTATGAAAGAACGTGATCTGATATATATGAAAGAAGATTTTACAGAAGAAGATGGGCTGAGGGCAGGTGAGTTGGAAGCCGTTTTTTCTGAAATGGGAGGCTGGGAGGCTGAATCTCAAGTAGCAACAATGCTTTCCGGATTGGGAATCGATGAGAATACCCAAATAAAGTTAATGTCCGAAATAGATGACGTAATAAAAGTTCGTGTATTACTTGCTCAGGCTTTATTTGGTAATCCCGATATTCTGCTTTTAGATGAACCGACAAACCACCTTGACCTTGAGTCTATCAACTGGCTTGAAGATTTTTTGAGTAACTTTAAAAATACAGTGATCGTGGTTTCCCATGACAGACACTTTTTAAACAGAGTTTGCACTCATACAGCAGATATAGATTATGGAAAAATTCAACTTTTTGTAGGGAATTATGATTTTTGGTATATGTCAAGCCAGTTAGCGGCAAGACAGCTTAAGGATCAGAAAAAAAGAAGAGAAGATAAAATTTCTGAGTTAAAAGAGTTTATTCAGAGATTTAGTTCTAATGCGTCTAAAGCACGGCAGGCTACCAGTAGAAAAAAACTCATTGATAAACTTACACTTGATGATATAAAACCCTCTTCAAGACGTTTTCCGTATGTCAGTTTCAAACCTGAAAGAGAGTGCGGGAAAGTTATTCTTGAAGTCAGGGATCTCACAAAAGTTGTTGATGGTGAAAAAGTATTGGATAATGTATCATTTACTGTGGATAAGGATGACAAAATTGCATTTGTCGGCCCAAATCATATAGCTAAAACTACACTTTTTCAGATTCTGAGTGGAGATCTGGAACCTGATTCAGGCACTTTCAGCTGGGGTGTAACAATTTCCTGCAGTACATTCAGAAAAGATAATAGTGATGAGTTTGAACAAGGATACTCAATTACCGATTGGCTGCGTCAATTTTCTGAAGAAAAGGACGATACATATATACGTAGTTTTTTGGGAAGAATGCTATTTTCCGGGGATGATGCACTTAAAAGCACCAGAGTATTATCAGGTGGTGAAAAAGTACGATGTATGCTCTCAAAAATGATGTTATCCGGATCAAATGTGCTGATTTTCGATGAACCAACCAGTCACCTTGATCTTGAAGCTATAACTTCTTTAAATAACGGACTTATTGATTTTACCGGTGTTTTATTGTTTTCAAGTCACGACCATCAATTTGTGGATTCTATAGCCAATAGAATTATTGAGTTTACCCCGGGAGGTATTCTTGACAGGAGAATGCAGTTTGATGATTATTTGGTTGATGAGGACATTAGAGCTCTTCGTGATGCTCTCTATGTCGGCGAACACAAAAGATTAACCATTTAGCAGGGGTCGTTAATCTGCAATGGTTTCACAAATTTTACGAGGATTTAAGCATTCTTTTTAAAATTAAAAGCTGAATTTTCCTTTATGCATGAGCTGTACTGTTCCACCATCTCTCAGCTTTGCCGTTACGGAAATTCCAGGTGAGCCTATCATAAAATCTACATGAGTTACAGATGTGTTGCAGCCGTTTTCCAGTAGATCGTTGTCAGAATTTAAATCTGCATGGTTGCTGAGGCAGGAAGGGTAACCTGCACCAAAAGCAATATGACTGGAGGCATTCTCATCATATAGCGTTGAATCAAAAATAACATCAACTTCTGATATAGGTGAAGTTTCATCTACCAATGCTATTTCACCAAGACGTTTTGCCCCTTCATCAATGGAAAAAAACTTTTCCAGAATATCTTCTCCCTGTTCAGCAGAGAACCGTGTAACTACGCCATCTTCAATAAATATTTTTGCATTTACAACTTGTTTCCCTAATACATTTACCGGGCGTGTTGTTGAGACAAATCCGTTGACTCCTCTGAAATCGGGAACAGTAAATATTTCCTCCGTAGGGATATTGGGGAAAAATTCCCTACCGTCAGACAATATATCTGAACCTCCGATCCATACAGCGGACTGCATCAGTTTAATTGTGAGATCTGTCCCGGAATCAGAAAGATGCAGTTCATCTATTTTCAGATCATTTAAATAACTGCAGCGTTTTTTCAGGAGTTTACCAAAAGTTTTCCACTTTGCAGCGGCATTCCCACTACCCAACTTAAGAATTGGTATAAGAATTTCCCACAAATCATTTTCTGCTGCACTTTCACCGAGAATATCTTTTGCCCAATTCTTACCAGGTGCGCAAATAACGCACCAGGCATGTTCATGCCGCATTAAAGATGTATAAAAATCAGATAATTTTTTTCTGACTGTTGTTTGGTGAATTGCAAGTCTATCGGAGTCTGAATCTGCAAGTTCATTACGATCTTCTGTATTATCAATTCTGATATATGCCCAATCATCACGTATATATTCTGTGTGCTGATTTATAATAAAATCAGGCAGCTTAGCTAATTGTTCAGTAATTTGATTATTAATTCGGGTTTTAATAAGTTTTTGGTCGTGTATTTCAATATGCACATAACCAGCACCAAGCTTGTATGCCGTTTCTGCGAGCATTTGAGCAAAATAGTAGGTGCCCGGTCCAGTTTTTATACAGACATTCTGACTTGTTTTAAGATTAATACCGGTTTTAATGACTAATTCAGCATATTCTTCCAGATATTTCATGTGCTATCTCCTAGGTTCTTTTAAATATTTTCTTTACAAGCCTCACAATAAAATGGATGAATATCTTAATAATACCTGGATTTCTTATCTTATCAATTTTAGAAAACCCATCTGATAATTCAGAAGTGGACAAAGCCCGACGGTAGAGGTTTTCATCTATTTCCATCTGAACCTTGGCTACTTCAGAAGGGGCGTGAATAACATGAACTTCAATAGTCGGCCATCCAAGGCGCCTAATTGATTCCAGCCTTCTTTCTCCGGCTATAAGTTCCTTGCGCTCATTTACAACTATTGGATTAAGGAGCCCATGTGTTTTTATACTTTCCATTAACTGTGTAAGATCACCGAGATCTTTTCGAATTCTTTTTTTTACTTTAATTTCATCGGTTCTTATCTGCATAATATCTCAGCTTACTTTTTTAGATTCAATTTCAAAAATAAAAAATTAATTTCGGTATCAAACATAAATCAAACAACCTGCAGTCATCAAAAGTTTCATTAAATAGATGTATTCTAAGGAACTTGAAATTACAATTCCATACCTGCTTCTAAATTTAGATTGTATTTAATATACACAAGAAGATTTAGATTTTAATTCAATTATTACTTTTTATTTAATAACTTTTAAAAAGATTATTTACTAAAAAAATCTATTTTTTATTTGTACCTCAATTAACTAATAGTCTACAGTATGTAACAATCCCTGTAAAATGAAAAGTAGTTATTCTGTTGTTCTGCAGTTGTTAGGAATAGAGTATTTTGCAAATGGCAACAAAGATGAAAGAATCAAGGAATGCAGAAAGCACCCGCTGGTTATATAAAGTTATAGGAATGATCTTTTGAGTCATTACCTGTTCTGCAGAAAAATAGTTTCCAGGACAGAATCTTTTAGTGCAAAAAAATCTGCTGATTCATTCTCTACCGGTAAGTCCGGGTACAAAGCATCAGAATTATCCCCCGGAATCATAATAAAATAGTTTGTAGACCATGAAATAATATTACCTGAAGGCAGCTGAGTACTCCTTACTTCACCATAGTGGTTTGGTTTACCGCCGGTTGGACTTCCCACAAGAATTCCGTTAAATTTTTGGGAAAGCTCAACTGCATTCATTAATCCTGAAGAAAAAGTATTTGGACCAATAATTATAAAAAGCCTGGATTGACTCAGTTCGTTATACAGAAGGGAGTAGAGCGGTTTTATGATTCGGGAATCCCCTCCGCTGTTATTCCTAAGATCTACAACTACGTTGTCAATAGGATGTCCTTCAAGGTCTGAATACTGCTTACTGATAAAATTTGAAAAAGAGTGTTCAGGATCATTCTTACAAGAATTATAGAGGATATACAACAATTTTTCTGAAGGGTAATAGACACCTCTATACATATCTTTGCTGTACTGCAGATATGGAGGGAGCAGTGTTCTATCTGCAGGATAAGTGTCATCATAAAATACAACCCAATTAAGATCCTTGAAAGTAATTAATTTTCTGGACTCAAAGTATATCGTTTCACTTTCTCCTCCAGGAAAACGAAAGGTCATCTCACATGCTTCTCTTGAGGATATTATTCCTGCCCCATAAAGTAATTGGGGATCCAGTAGAGCGGATGACATAAGACTTCTTACATATCCTTCGTTTTCATGGGAAAGAATTGAAGTTAAAATAGAAAAAACACTCACAGTTTCAGCTGCTTTCAAAGAGTAGACTCCGGAATTATCAGAGTGTTTATTACTATCTGGTGAAAAGATTGGGATTCCATTTATCGCAATCAGCTCAACTTCTGCAGCAGTGGGGTTTTCTTCTTTTATTCTGACGAGATTCCTGTGTTCTTCCAGCGAAGCAGTAACAAAAACACCATCTTTTAAAACTACAAGATTTAAGGGGAAAGCATCGGTCATGATTGAAGAATAGGCTGTATGGGCATCACCAATTGATGTGGTAAATTCCCGTATTTTAACCCATCTCTGCTCGGGTTCTAGGTCGGTACATTCCTCTTTCAGTTTTTGTATATTCTGATGGTATTTCTCCTTGGTTAAGGAATGATAAATGTTTTTATGTAAATTTGGTAATACATTTTCTAGAAAGTATATATCTCCCTGCCAAGGTTCTAGCTTCCCTGCAAGATCAGCAGGGAGATGATACACTGGACCAGGTTGTAAAACACAGGAACTTATGATTATCAGTAGTAAAATCAATAGTATTAATGTGAAAATTTTCTTGAATTGCAAGTGAAAACTCCCCTGTTGGAAAACCAAATACTTTTTATATACTACCACAGGCTTTGGCTGTTTTTGGATACGTTTATAGGAGTTTTTCAATAAATCTCTTTCCAGTAAAACCTGCTAACAAAATTGTCAACTTGAAAGCTGGAGAAATGCCAAGAAACCAGCATCTTACATTGTGCGGACAGTTTTCTGAGTTTCAGCTTTCGGAAAATGCTTTACAAAAAAAGCCCATCGGGATATCCGAAAGGCTATTCATTTGTTGCTTAATAATAATGTAATTAAGAGCGTCTGATCGGAATTGAACCGACGTCATCAGCTTGGAAGGCTGAGGTAATACCATTATACGACAGACGCTTGTACAATTTTCTTTACTATATATAACGTAAAATAATTTGATGGTCAAGAGCATTGGTGATTTTGATGATTTTTATTTATCAAAAAACTTTTTGATAAAATACAAATTCTGGTATCTTAAATTTCATGCTTGAAAAAACTTTACAAAACATGTATCAAGAGGTTGAAGTATTTTCAAATAAGGTTTGAAAAGTTATTAATCAGATTTGATTGAATAAAGGGATGGGTTTTATGGGATTACGCGGGGAAGTTTTTTCGACAAAATTTGCAACAGATAAGAGAACATATTTTTTTAACATAAAAGAGAATAGATATGGAGATCTTTTTCTTAATATCGTTGAGAGTAAGAAAAACAGCTCAGAAGGTTTTGAGAGGCAATCTGTAATTGTATTTGAAGAAGATCTGCAGGGTTTTGTTGCTGAATTTCAGAAAAGTTTGGATTTCATTAAGAAAAAGAAATAGCTCAAAAGAAATATATAAATTAAGGCAATTCAAGAAATTAAAAATAATTAATCTATACTTTAATAAGATTTTCCAGGAAATTATAAAAAAATTCTCAATTATCAGTAAAGCTTCCGATGCTGAAACTTTTACGGTGTATTGGGGATATACCAAACTCATGGCATTTTAAACGATGTTCTTTTGTTGGATAACCTTTATGCTTTTCAAAACCCCACTCAGGATAAATTTTAGAAATTTTTTCCATCCATAGATCTCTAGCAGTTTTAGCAAGAATTGAAGCGGCCATTATTTCATGAATGAGTGAGTCGCCTCTTATTACTGCAGCGGTCGGGACATCTATTGCCGGGGTGTATTTTCCGTCTACAATTACTTCACAATTGTCTTTTACCCAGCTTGGAAGCTTTTCAAATGCACGCTTCATGGTTATAAGAGTTGCTTTATGAATATTAACTGAATCAATCGTTGCCGGAGCTGCCCATGCCACTGACCATGCAATTGCAAGCTCTTTAATAATCATTTCAGCTTTCAAACGGTTTGATTTACTTAATTTTTTGGAATCAGCTAAAATTTCAATAGGAAAATCATCGGGTAGTACAACTGCTGATGCTGTTACCGGACCTGCCAGCGGGCCTCTGCCTGCTTCATCAATGCCGCAAATATATTTCATAGCATTAATATAATATAATTTTAATCAATTGTCATTGCAGTTTTGTTAATATCCTGAATTCCCGAACAATTATAACGTGGTGTGCTAAAACCCTTAATTTACGTTAAATTACCGCAGTTTTCCCTTGAATTAATTCCCCATCCACGTTATAATTATAACGTGGATGGGGGGTGATTTTATGGCTCTTGTATATGTGAATAATAAGAAAAATGGCACTACGTATGTGTATGAAGCAACTAACTATTGGGACAAAGAGAAAAAACAATCGAGAAGTACGCGTATCTGCATAGGCAAATTGGATGGGGACGGTACACTTATCCGGTCAAAACGTTTGAGTGAATCAGGAGAGGTCTTGCCATTGAAGCGAGGACCAGTTCCAGCGATTCAAGCAACGCGCAGTTTTTATGGGGCAACCTATCTTTTTACTGCGTTAGGCGATAAGCTTGCAATAACCAAAGACTTGAAAACCTGCTTCCCAGATAGCTACAAGCAGTTATTATCTATTGCGTATTACCTGATTCTTGAAGACAGAAATCCATTAAGTCGTTTTCCTAAATGGGAACGTACGCACAAACACCCGTATGGGGAAAATATTGTATCGCAAAGAAGCAGTGAGTTTTTTTCCTCTATTACTGAAGAAAGCAAAGAACAGTTTTTCCGGCTTCAGGGAAAACGCCGAACTGAAAATGAATATTGGGCATACGATACCACCAGTATTTCATCTTACTCAGAATCATTAAAACAGGTCAAGTTTGGCAAGAATAAGGATCATGACCCCCTTGCACAGATTAATCTTGCCTTATTGTTTGGAGAAACCTCTAATCTGCCTTTTTATTATCGGAAGCTGCCGGGAAACATCCCTGATGTGAAAACGGTGAAGAATCTTATCGCTGACATGGACTTCCTGGATTTTGGCAAAGTGAAACTGGTACTGGATCGTGGATTCTACAGCGAGAATAATGTTAATGCACTGTATCGTAATCACCTGAAATTCTTACTGGCCACCAAAGTGTCCTTAAAATTTGTACGGAGAGAGTTGGATAGTGTACGGGATACCATTCGGACCAGAGCAAACTATCATGCTCAGTACCAACTCCATACCCATACCGCCATGATTTCCTGGGATTACACCCAAGAACGTCTTTACAAAGGAGATGTGATCAAAGATACACGAAGAATGTATCTGCATATCTACTACAATGGCGAAAAAGCACTTGAGAGTGAGAATAGATTCAATGCTCTTCTTGATCTGCTTAAAGAGGAATTAATTTCCGGCAAACGAAATCCTGAGCATGAAAAACAATATCAGAAATATTTTGAGATAACCATGACTCCAATAAGAGGAGTAAAAGTTACAGCGAAACAGGAGGCAATAGATACTGCTGAAAAAGACTTTGGCTTTTTTGCCTTGATTAGCAATGAAATCAAAGAACCGATAGAGGCCTTGAGAATTTATCGAAACAAGGATTTGGTGGAAAAAGCTTTTGGAAACCTGAAAGAACGGTTAAACATGCGCCGCACGACGGTTTCTTCAGACAGTGCCTTAGAGGGCAAATTGTTTGTGCAGTTTGTCGCGTTAATCTATTTGTCCTATATAAAGAAACAGATGTCAGATCAGGAACTGTATAAAAAATATACGATGCAGGAACTCCTGGATGAATTTGATGTCATTGAATGCTTCGAACAACCTGGGAAAAACATACGGATTGGGGAAATGACTAGGAAGCAAGAGGATCTTTATCGAAAGCTGGGTGTGGAGCCTCCAACCTCGTTATAATTGTTCGGGAATTCAGGTAATATAGCTATAAGTCTGAAAACTTCAAGATTTAACCAAATCATCCAAAAGGAAAGGTAACGAATTCGACCTGAGCAGCAGATCTGAGCAGCAGGTAAAAAGACTGCTTTAACGGTTATAGTAGAAGCTGGTTAAAGTAGAAGCATTGGTGTTCTTGAATTATAAAAGAAACTCATGATATATTGATTTTATAAAATTTTATTTTCAAAATAAAAAAATTTGTTCATATAAATGTGAGGTTCAATGTTCCTGAAGAAAGTTGAGTTGTTTGGTTTTAAATCCTTTGCTGATAGAGTTACTCTTGAGTTTTCCGATGGAATAATCTCTTTATTAGGTCCGAATGGATGTGGTAAAAGTAATATTGTTGACAGTATTAAATGGGTTTTGGGAGAGCAATCAATAAAAACTCTTCGTGCAGGACAAATGGACGATGTTATATTCAATGGCACAGAGTCAAGGAAGCCCTTAAATGTAGCTGAAGTCTCACTTACTATTGCGAATGATTCCGGATATCTTCAGATTGACCTACCAGAAATTGAGATTAAAAGAAGAATTTACCGCGGTGGAGAAAATGAGTATTTAATAAATAACACTCCCGTCAGACTTAAAGAAATTCGTGAACTTTTTTATGATACAGGAATTGGAAAGTCATCTTATTCAATTCTGGAACAAGGTAAGATTGATCAGATACTTTCACATAGACCTGAAGATCGCAGATATATATTCGAGGAAGCTGCAGGAATAACAAGGTATAAACAGAAAAGCGCAGAAGCAGAAAGAAAACTCTTGAAAACTGATGATAATATCAGGCAGGTTGAGAATATACTTCGTGAAGTGCGTAAAACCTATGAATCGAGAAAAGTTCAGGCTGAAAAAGCTGCACAATCAAAAAAATTACAGGAATCTATTTATGAGATTGAAGTGGAAGTTCAGCTTTCCCGCATTAAAGAGTTAAAGCAGAAATATAATGATAAATTTGAAGAGCTGGCGATGATCGGTAAGCAGCACTCTGAGATTAAGGAATTTATTGATAAAACAAATTTAGAACTCGAAGAAAATCTTGATGAAATAAACGTTATGTCACGTGAACGTATAGAGATGCAGACGCGTATACATCGTTTAGATGAACTAAAAAACAGTAAAGTAAATCAAATATCACTACTTAATGATAGAATTAATGATTTTGAAAAATCGGTTCATGAAGCAAAGGACAGGGGAAGTAATCTGAGGAGTCATATTGAACGTGATGAGAATGATATTATTTACAAGCAAAAAGCCCGAAATGATCTTTTAGAAGAAATTGATGGTATTAATCACGAAATTCAAACATTTGAGAATAATGTTTTAACAGCTGAAAAACGGATAATCATGAATGAAGATACTATTCAGGAGAATGAACATATTATAGCTCAGGAAGAAAAAAAACAATCTGAATACCGTGATGAGCTGCTGGTATTAACTGATGCTATTGTTGTTGAATTAGATAAGAAATTAAAGGAATCCGGATACTCATATAAAGAACGCCGTGATCTTGAACTTGAAATTAAAAATCATACAAAAAATCTTATCATGCGTCTCTCCGGTAAATCCCAGATAGCCGATGATTTTATTAAAACTATTTCGGATACAAGTGAAAAAGTTGAAAAGTATCTGAAAGACCTGCTCAGTTCAATTGAGCTGACAATTGGCGAAGTTCAGCTTCTTGATACATTAGTATGTTCCTATATTGATATGACACCATCCTTTCTAGATGAGTTTCTTTCTCCAGAAGGAATTATTACCAGGAAAAGAAAGAATGATGATGCTCTGACAAAATCGCTTGAAACTGTTAAAAATTATGGAAATGAAATAAAAGACCTTCGCGAGGAGAACAGGCATCTAAACCAGAAACTATCTCAGTATCGCCAGACATTGGAAAACCTTAAAGTTTCCCAGGCTGATATGAAGGGGCGTGCGGATAGTCTCCATTCACTTGTATCAAACCTTAAAAGATCAGTTCAGGAGCAGGAACTGCTTTTTGAAGACAGCCGGAAAGATATAGACGTCTCCCTTGAAAGGCTTTCTGAAACAAAGGAAAGAATCAAGCAGACAGAAGATGAACTTTTTACTGTATCAGAAGAAGAAAAAGACCTTCAGCATGAACTTCATGCAGTGGTTAATGAAATAGAGAGAAGAAATACTAGTGTTCGTGCACGAAGAGAGGCGGTAAACTCAAAATTCGGGCAGCTCTCTACCTTAACCAGCAGAATTGAGAGGCTGAAAGCAGAGCTGGATTCATTGGAACATGAAATTACCTATATATATGATAATTTTGAAGATAGTTACTCCAGAAGTTTGAAAGAGTATGATTCAAAGGTGTTTGAGATACGTGATGATATTCAGCAATTACGGCAGAAATTAAAAAATAATAAAATTGAAATGCAGAACCTTGGGTACATTAATCACATGGCAGCAGAAGAGTATCTGGAAGTCAAGGAACGGTATGATTTTCTCTCAAGACAAATACAAGATCTGGAACAGGCTAAGAGTAACCTTCACCAGATAACCGACGAAATAACAACAAAATCCGAGGAATTATTCGCTGCTTGTTATGCAAAATTGAAAGTAAATTTTAATGCTATGTTCAGAAGGCTTTTTGGGGGAGGAAGGGCAGAATTGAAACTGGTAGACCCTGATGATATACTCCACACAGGAATCGATATCCTTGCACAGCCCCCTGGGAAAAAGTTGGAGAAAATCTCCCTTTTATCTGGAGGTGAAAGATCTTTAACTGCAGTAGCGCTTCTTTTTGCAACTTATATGGTTAAACCCTCTCCGTTCTGTATTTTAGATGAGATTGACGCTGCCCTTGATGATGCAAATATTGCTCACTTTCTGGATGTACTTCAGGAATTCAGTGAGAATTCCCAATTTGTTATAATCACTCACAATAAAAAGACAGTCATGGGATCTAAGACATTACTAGGTGTTACCATGGAAGAGGCAGGAGTTTCAAAAGCTATCAGTTACAGAATCCAAGATCTTGAAAACGAGGAATCAATTTCCGCAACTGGTTGACAATCAGCTCGATTATACTGTATAAGTCTTTACGGTAGATAAGTATGTAATTACAAATAAGCCAATTTCATTCGTTCAAGAATTAAACTTCGTTTGATTCTGATTAAAAGATAATTTTTAAGGATTGATATGTTTGACAGCATTTCTGATAAATTTACAGACATAATTCGACAAGTTTCCGGAAAAAGTAAAATAACTGAAAAGAATGTTCAGGAAGCAATTGAAGAAATTAAGATAGCTTTACTCGAAGCTGATGTGAATTTGCGGGTTGTCCGCAGGTTTGTGAATCAAACATTAGAAGAAGCAAAGGGCGATCAGGTTCTTAAATCTGTCAATCCTGGTCAGCAATTCATAAAAATTGTGTATGACCGTATAGTTAAACTGTTAGGAGATGAGAAATCAGCCTTAGCGCTAAAAGGCCCTGATACTGTTTCTACAATTCTCATGATGGGACTACAAGGATCTGGTAAAACAACCACTGCTGCAAAACTAGCATCGCTTCTTAAAAAAGATGGCAGAAGGCTGCTGCTTGTCGCAGCAGATCTAGTGAGGCCAGCTGCGATTAAACAGCTGGAAATACTTGGTGGACAGATTGATGTTCCTGTCTATGCTGAGCACGGTGAAAAAAATCCTGAGCACGTTGTCATAAATGCAATTGCTTATGCTAAAAAGAATCTTTTCAATACGGTTATTATAGACACCTCCGGACGGATGCATCTGGATAAAGCAATGATGGATGAAATATCAGGAATTAGTAAAATAGCAAAACCTGATGAAACATTATTTGTTGCAGATGCCATGACGGGTCAAATTGCTGTTTCTGTAGCAAAAGAGTTTGAAGAAAGAGTAGGTATAAGCGGCGTAATACTTAGTAAGTTTGATTCAGATACCAGGGGTGGTGCAGCTCTTTCTATCAGAAGTGTTGTGGGAAAACCCATAAAATTTATTGGTGTCGGCGAAAAAATAACTGATCTTGATCCTTTTTATCCTGATAGAATAGCAAGCAGAATTCTTGGAATGGGAGATGTCGTTTCTCTTGTTGAAAAAGCCCAGGAGACAATGGATATTCAGGAAGCAGAGAAAATGCAGAAAAAAATGTCATCTGCGACGTTTGACCTGCAGGACTATCTTGAACAAATTCAGAGAATGAATAAAATGGGACCACTGGAAAGTATTATGGAAATGATCCCGGGGGCAAAAGGGAATTTTTCAGAAGATGATATAAATCAGAAAGAACTTGGACGGGAGCAGGCTATTATTCAGTCTATGACCATTAAGGAAAGGAGCAATTTTAGAATTATTGGTCCATCTCGTAGAAAAAGAGTTGCAAAAGGCAGCGGAACATCAGTATATGATGTTAACAGACTGTTAAAAAAATTTGAAAAGATGCGAACTACTATGAAGAAATTCGCAAAAAATAAGAAATACCAGGAATCCATGCTCAAACAAATGGGCATGTAAGTTGGAATGTACAGGAGGTACAGGTGAGTGTAAAAATCAGACTGAAGAGGTTTGGAACAAAAAAGAGACCATATTATAGAATTGTAGTTATGGATTCCCGAGCACCAAGAGACGGAAGGACGTTAGACGAAGTTGGTCTGTATCATCCGGTTGAACCAGTTGGAAACCAGATTAAATTGGAAACCGATAAAATTAGAGAGTGGATAACAAAAGGTGCTCAACCTACCGCAACCGTTAAACGAGTTCTTAACAAAAACAGCATTACTCTAGATAGAACAAAACCCGAATAATCGGAGGAAGCATAATGGAAAAAGATCTCGTCGAATATATAGCAAAGTCACTGGTTGATGAACCTGATGGAGTTGTTGTTAATGTGATAGAAGGTGAAAAGTCCACAATTCTTGAACTCCGGGTTGCACAGGATGATATAGGAAAAGTGATTGGTAAACATGGCCGGATAGCTAAAGCTGTTAGAACTATTTTAAGCGCTTCAGCGACAAAGACCGGAAAACGAGTAGTTCTCGAAATTCTGGATTAATGGAGTATTTAACGACAGGTGTCATTCGCACCTCGCATGGGTTGAAGGGATTTGTTTCTGTTCATGTTTTTTCTGAAACACATGCATATTTAAAAAAAATAAAGCAAGTAGTACTGAAGAACGGCACTATTGAGAAGCAGGCGGAAATTGAGACCATGCAGTTATCGGGCGGAAATGTGTTCATTAAATTTTCGCATATCAATACACCTGAAGAGGGCAGAAAATATAATGGATGGGAAGTTTGTATTCCCAGAGAGCTGAGCCCAGCACTTAAAGAAAATGAATTTTATCAGGCGGATATTATTGGTTGCTGCGTCTATTTTAAAGAGACAATAGTTGGTGATATTATTTCGGTAATTGATGGAGCACAGGCACCGTTAATTGAGATTAAGACTGAAAAAGGTACACATCTTGTGCCTTTTCTCGAACAATATATCGGTTTAGTGAGTATACCGGAAAAAAGAGTTGAATTAAAAGTAGACTGGATTTTAGTATGACTTTTACGATTCTTTCACTATTTCCTGACATTTTGGATGGTTTTTTTACCAATTCAATAATGGCGAAATCAATTGAGAAAGGTGATATATCATATAACTTGATTGATTTTCGGGAATTTTCTACAGATAAGCATCGTACATGTGATGACGCTCCCTATGGTGGTGGGGCGGGAATGGTTATCAAACCGGAACCACTTGCACAAGCACTTGAAGAAATTGGTGCAGAAAATAAAAGGGTTATTTATCTCAGCCCTTCCGGAAAAACATTTACTCAGAAGTATGCTGAAGAACTTTCAGTTGAAAAAGAGCTTGTATTTATCTGTGGGAGATATGAGGGGATTGACCAAAGAATTATAGATCGTTATGTTGACGATGAGATTTGTATCGGTGATTATGTTATTTCATCCGGCGAAGTCGCTGCATTAGTAGTTGTTGATGCAGTTTATCGCTTAATAGAGGGTGTTATAAATGAGGAATCCTTAAAAGAAGAGAGTTTTTCAAATGGTCTTCTTGAATATCCTCATTATACAAGACCATATGAGTATTGCGGAATGAAAGTTCCTGATATATTATTATCCGGAAATCATTCTGAAATAGCTAAATGGCGTTTACAAAAAAGACTGGAAAAGACTTTAGCGTACAGGCCAGATTTAATAGATAGAGCAGTGTTGAGTGATAAAGAGATCAATCTGCTGAATAAATTGAAAAAAAACCAGGATTCCGAAGGGGTAACAAAAAATGGATGTAATTAGAGCAATCGAATTAGAACAGCAAAAAGAGAATGTACAGAATTTTAGAATTGGAGATACTATTAAGATATATTTCAAAATTATTGAGGGCCAGACTGAAAGGGTTCAGATATACGAAGGTCTTGTTATAGCAATGAATAACGGCAGTTCCAGAAAAACTATGACAGTCCGTAAAATGTCTTATGGTGTTGGCGTTGAAAGAATATTTCCAATGCATTCTCCCAGAATTGAGAAAATTGAAGTTGTAAGAAAGGGTCGGGTAAGACGTGCAAAACTTTACTATATTCGGGATCGTGTTGGAAAAGCAGCAAAAGTTCGTGAACTTATTAAAAGAAAAAGTACTTCTGCTGTAAAATAAAGAATTTAACGATTATAAAGTGATTTCAAGTAAAAAAAGCGGAGAAGAATGAATTTTTTCCGCTTTTTTTTATGTTAATATGTATATGACAACTATAGAAAAAGGTAAATTCGGAGAGCAGAAAGCAGAGGCTTATCTTGTTACTATCGGATATAAGATTTTAACAAGAAATTATCGTCAAAAATATGGTGAAATTGATATTATTGCTGAAGAGCTTGGAACAGCTGGCAGTACGATAGTATTTTTTGAAGTTAAAACCTGGGAAAATTTTACCATTTTGGATTTAGAATACTCAATTAACTATAAAAAACAGTACAAGATAAAGAAAACTTCATATAATTATCTTTATACAAACGTGGCAAAAAGCTATAAATATATTCGGTATGATGTTATATTAATTCAGAATGACACAATACACCATATTAAAGGAGCCTTCTGAGTTGGATGAAAAAAACCTTGATGAGATAAAAAACCCTGAAGTAAAAAGCAGGAACAGAAATCGCAATAGAAAAAATTTTAGAAAACCAAAAATTAAAAAACAGAAATTACCCTCTGTAAACTGTTCAATTTGCGGCAAGGTAATAGATACCATAGCTCAAACCATTGGGGGACCGGCAAAAGATGAGTTTTCTCATTTCGATTGTGCTATCAGAACTTTATCAGAAAATGAAAATCTAAAATCTGATCAGAAAATTTGTTATATAGGAAATGGCGATTTTGCTATAATTGAGTACAATAAAAAGAACTTCTCTGGAGGCTTTTCTGTTGTTAAAAGAATATCCTATGAAAACCAGGAAATGAAAACTTCTGTTAAAAAACTTGTTTCTGACCGAAAAAGAACGGCAAGGATTTAAGAAGGTACTGTATGACAATGATAAAAGCTATGCTGCCAGGTACGTTCGACCCCCCAACAAATGGCCATTTAAATTTGATTGAAAGGGCTGCAGCTATTTTTGATAAACTCTATGTAATTATTGCAGATAATTACGCAAAAAGTTGTACTTTCAGTATTGATGAGAGAAAATCAATGCTTCAGCACTTGCTCATGCATCATACAAATATTACAGTACTCTCCTGGGATAGGATGATTGTTGATTTTGCTCGTGAATATGACGTGAAAGTGATGTTGAGAGGAGTCAGAGCATTGGCAGATTTCAGTTATGAATTTGAACTTGCAATGACTAATAAACAACTAAATCCTGATATAGAAATATTTTTTATGCCTACTGATCCACAATATTTTGTTCTTCGTTCATCGGCTATTAAAGAATTGGCTGCTTTCGGGGCAGATATTTCAAAAATGGTACCTCCAGAAGTTGCCGATTTGCTTAGTAAAAAGATTAAAAAATGATGTTTTTAAATTGTCTTAGTTGACATTAACCTGCTATTAAGGTAATGTCTTTTGACTGATAACGATTAATAAGAGGTTAAGAAATGGCAGTTCCAAAATATAAAACTTCTAAAGCAAAATCTCGATCGAGAAGATCAATCAATATGAAACTAACCGCTCCGAATTTGGTTGAGTGCGGTACTTGTGGAAACAGGGTTCTTCCTCACAGAGTTTGTCCCAAATGCGGTTTTTACCGTGGACAGCAGGTTTTGAATCTTGAAGATATTGGTTAATCATTAATAAGGAGATTAAGTTATGGATGACCTTTTTGCTAAAATGAAAACATTAATTGCAGAGAAACTGGAAATTGATGAAGAAACAATTGCCTTAGACTCTTCCTTTCGGAAAGATCTAGGAGCTGATAGTCTTGATACATACGAACTTGTATATGCTATCGAAGAAGAGATGGGAATCACTATTCCCGATGAAAAAGCTAATGAATTTGAAACTGTAAAGGATGCTGTAGACTATTTGAAATCACAGCTTTAATTTACAGGCAATGTCATTTATCAATGAAAAACGGCTTGCGTCCTGTCCAGATGTTGATACTGGCAGAAAACGCGAGCTGTTATTGTTTGAAAAGCATGCAGGTATAAAATTCAAAAGGATTCAGCTTCTGAACCTTGCTTTTTCACACAGATCATTTTCTAATGAATATCAGGGCTCTATTGAAAATAATGAGAAACTCGAATTTTTAGGTGATAGTGTTCTTGGCATGGTGGTTAGTGAATATTTGTTTATTCAGTTTGCTTCTATGGATGAGGGAGACTTTGCACGCATAAAGTCTTTTGTTGTTAGTGAAGAGAGCCTTTCTGAAATTGCAAAGAGATTAAAAGTTGATAATTTTATTCTAATCGGAAAAGGTGAAGAATACTCTGGCGGACGAAATAAGAAAGCTATTTTAGCTGATTGTCTCGAAGCGATAATAGGTGCTTATTATCTTGATTCGGGATTGAAAGCGGTTAGATTGTTCATACTGGACAGTTTGATTCCTGAAATCAATAAAGTTTTAGAAAATAAGCATAAAAAGGATTACAAAACTCTTTTGCAGGAATTTGTACAAAAAAATTTTAAATCATATCCCAAATATGCACTTATCAAAAATACCGGCCCTGATCATGATAAGATCTTTTGGATTGAGGTAGAAGTGGATGGGAATTCCTATGGACCCGGAAAGGGTAAAAATAAGAAAGAAGCTGAACAAATTGCCGCAGGAATAGCATATAAAAGTATTATTTCTAAGAAACCGTCTGTCTAAGTCTTTTCTGTAAGATAATACATTTCATTCATCTTAATTGCTATTTTGATTAACGTATCTTTTCTATTAAGTGAAGGGTCATCAATAACTGACTCTAACAGAAGTTTGAGAATAGTACCTATGGCAGGACCTTCTTTTATACCGGCTTTAATTAAAATTTTTCCATTAACTGCTAAGTCTGAGATTCTGAGTGCAGCATTCTCAATCAATAAAGAATTTACACGTTCAATAAGTTCAGTAAGCAATGGTTTCTGAAAGTACATTCCTGTAGAACCATAAAAATCTGCTTCACGCAGAAGTATGAGGTTGTGTATGTAATCAGTTCCAATCCGACTGACAAATCTTCTTACAGCTGCATCAGACCACTCAGCTGTATAATTAAACATATGATTACTAATGAGATGAACAACTTCTTTACGGAATTGGTTAGAAAATTTCAGCCTTCTCAGCAACTTGTCAGCTTTTGCAGCTGAAACCTTATCATGTCCATGAAAAATAATTTTATTTTTTTCTAAATCATAATGTTCTGTATCAGGTTTCCCTACATCATGCAGAAGTGCAGCCCATCTCACAATCGCGTTTGATTGCGGGGCTCCATCACAGCTTTGGCATAAATGCTGAAATGTATCAATATTGTTAGTTCCTTTTGAACCTACACCTTTACAAGCTGTTAGTTCTGGAAGCAAATATTCCAGCAGGTTATATTTTTCCATGGTTAATAGAGTTTTTGAAGGGTAGGGAACAGCGAGAATTTTATGTAACTCCTCCTGAATCCTTTCAAAAGAAACATGTGCAATTTTTGAACTGCAGGACTGTATTGCGGTAATAGTTCTTTCGTCAATGGAAAAACCCAGTACCGCTGAAAATCTGAATGCACGCAGCATTCTTAGGCTGTCTTCATTAAAGCGAGCTGCGGGGTCACCTATAGCCCTGACAATCTTGTTTTTAAGGTCGGAAAAACCATGATGATTATCCAGCAGCTCAAGTGTTAATGTATTAACTGCGAGAGCGTTTATCGTAAAATCACGCCGCATTAAATCATCAGCTATGCTTCCGATAAAGGTTACTTCATCAGGATGCCTGGAATTTGAGTATGTACTTTCAGATCTGAATGTAGTGACCTCAAATCTCTCTCCCATGAATACAACAGTTATCGTACCATGTTCTATCCCTGTAGGAATAGTAATCTTGAAAAGTGCAGATACTTGTTCAGGTAAAGCATTTGTTGCAAAATCGTAATCTTTAACAGGTTTACCAATATAATAATCTCTGACAGCTCCGCCGACAATGTATAATTCAAAAGAGTTTTTATGAAATATATCTGCAAAACTTTTAATTCTTTCCGGTAACTTAAAGGGTTTCATTACAAACAGATAAACATTGGCTGGTATTCTTGTCAATACCGATTGATAATAATAGCTAGAATAGATATATTGTGTAATAAAATAAGATAATTTCCTGAAGACCTCGTTTATTATTATCTGTAGGAGGATGTAGTGTTCAACCCGGTTGATACAAAAGTAAGTTTCCCAAAAATGGAAGAAAAAATATTAGCATTTTGGGAGGAAAACAATATTTTCCAGAAATCCATAGACAACAGATCTGATTGCCAGGAGTATGTTTTTTATGATGGACCTCCTTTTGCAACAGGACTTCCTCATTTTGGACATTTTGTGCCGGGTACGATTAAAGATATTATCCCCAGATATCAGACTATGAAAGGAAAGAGAGTTAATCGTCGTTTTGGTTGGGATTGTCATGGTCTGCCTGTAGAATACGAAATTGAAAAAGATTTAGGCATCTCAGGAAAATCTCAAATTGAGGAGTATGGCGTTGCCAGGTTTAATGAACAATGCAGATCTATCGTTTTGCGCTATACAAACGAGTGGCAGCAGATTGTATCTCGATTGGGTAGATGGGTAGATTTTGAGAATGACTATAAAACAATGGATCCTGATTATATGGAATCAATCTGGTGGGTCTTTAAGTCACTTTGGGAGAAGGGTCTTATTTATGAAGGATATAATATCCTGCCATATAGTCCTGCACTTTCCTCTCCATTATCAAATTTTGAAGTAAATCTTGGCGGGTATCAGGACGTTCTGGATCCTGCAATAACTGTTCGATTTGCCCTCAAAAATGAACCTGATACATACTTTTTAGCTTGGACTACCACACCCTGGACATTACCTTCAAATTTAGCACTGGTTTTAGGTCCTGATATTGATTATGTAAAAGTTACAGAAAATGGTGATTCATATATATTAGCAGCATCAAAAGTATCGGTTTATTTTACCGATGAAGCAACTTATAAGATTACCGGCAAATATAAAGGCATTGATCTTACGGGAATAGAGTACGAGCCTCTCATGCCATTTTTCAGCAGCCTCTCATCAAAAGGTGCCTTCAGGAC
>JADHUD010000078.1 GCA_016784705.1 Spirochaetia bacterium
ATCTTTCGGGGTAATTCTGTACATTATTTCACCAAAAGTTACTATTTTTGCCATTTTTTTCTCCTAACAATTTACTGTTCCGTATAACGGTACACTGTTCCTATAAAAAATTCTATGCTATTCACGCTAAAAAGTCAATTACGCTGATTTTACAAATCCGGAGAACTTTCAAAATATGAGCCAAAGATTACAGTATCTTATACTAAGATCGATTACTGCATAAAATGCTTTACTTTCTCTTCTCAAAAGCATGAAAAGTCAGCTTCTATGTAAAAAGTTCTTTCGTCAGTTCCACCAGCCGCACACCTACTTTTTCGGCCGTTTGATCAGTAAAACGATACAACGGGGCAGAGACACTGATAGCCCCAATGGGTCTCTTATCGTAATCCAGTATGGGAGCAGCTACACATCTGATATCATCTTCATTCTCTCCAATTTCTTCGCTGTAGCCGCGTTCTCTGCACAAGCTGAAATATGCTTTCAGTTTTTCAGATTCAGTCACCGTTTTTTCCGTTTTTTTTATCAAATCAAATCTTTTGAAATACTCATTCTGCTCTGCAGCTGAGAGAAACGAAAGAATTGCCTTCCCTCCGGCGGTAGCATAGAGTGCTGGGCTGTACCCAATTTTTGACCACATGCGAAGGGATTTTTTACTCTCAATCTTATCCAGATAATGCGCTTGAAAGTTTTCATATTCAAAGAGGTGTACGGTTTCACCAAACTCCTCCCAGATAGTTTCCATCAGTGGTCTTGCCAGATTTTTCAACCCCGATTGCCGGTGATAAGAACCTGCCCAGAAAAGAGCCTTTGATCCGATATGATACTTATTATTCTGATCCTTTCTAAGCAGACCCTCCTTATACAGCTCTTCGGTAATTCTATATACTGCTGTCTTTGAGATTCCTGTAATCCTGGATAGTTCAGAAACTCCAACAGGATTATCTGCAAGAGAGAGAATATCCATTATCTGTGTAATTCGTTCTAATATCTGCATAGGGAAATCATAAATTAAAGGAGGATGGAATTCAAGCTGTGCAGAGTGTCCTGAAGAAGGCGGGATGTGTAAGGATAGGTATCGAGTCAATTATGAATTTACTGCTGCACCAGGTATCAGATACCCCAATACAACTGTAATAATATAAGAAAGAAGCAGGATTACACCAAAAAGTTTGCTGAATTGATGCGCTGTCCGCCCTATTCCAACCCGCAGTACAAGTACGACAAAAAGCATTGAAGGAAAAAAGAGGTAGAAAAACTGCGGCGGAACGAAAAGACCGCCCTTTGTAACAGCTGCCGAAGCACCGGTTACAAAGAGGACATTCAATACATCAGCACCAAGTACATTACCTAAAGCAAGCTCTCCGTGTCCTTTGCGAACCGCTGTGATAGCAGTTACCAGTTCAGGAAGTGAGGTTCCAAAAGCTACCAGGGTTGCTGCGATTATTGCATCGGGTATATGCATCCGGAGCGCAGTCTCTTCAACTGCAGGAATTAATATTTTTGAACTTAAAATGACAAGAGCTATTCCTGTAACAAGCTCCAGAATTGCAATCACTGGTTTTACATTGCTCTCTATGGTAACCGTTGAATCATCAACTGAATCAGCAGGTGCTTTCTTTGACCAGGAAATTGATCTCCAAATATACAGTACTAAAAGAGCAAGAAATCCAAATCCTATAATTTGGGGTACTCGTCCGCCTACTGTAAATAAATCGTTTATTGCAAGAAAAGGGATGCTTACCAGAACTAACAGAACAGCACTTCCTACCTGTATCCAGCTTTGCCGGTTAACTATTAACCGATTAACCGGAACCCGGCCAATTACTACAGCAAGCCCCAGAATCAACCCGGTATCAGCAATTATTGATCCGACAGCATTTCCCAAAGCCAACCCCGGAACCCCTTGAACTGCCGCCAGCACACTTACTGCCGCTTCCGGCAGTGTAGTTCCGATGCTGACAATTGTTGCGCCAATCAGAATTTTGGGAACACCCCAGCGTACTGAAAGAGATACAGCCTGATCTACCAGAAGATCGGCACCTTTCATCAGAACAAGCAGAGCTCCTGCAATTATGACAAATAGTAAAATTAAGGGAAGAGGTTCAATAATTCCGGTAATCCAAGCATCCATGTTTCACGAATTCTCCTATAATATGAGGAAATTTCAAAATGATTATCTCTATAATTAATAGTAATCCTGGAAATAAATCAACAGCACTTATTAGTATTCAGCAGATTAATTGCTGTTTCCCAAATCAGGAGCTCGAGTGAAAAGTCATTGGATACTGGCAAGATTATAATCTGAAAAATTCAGAGTTTACTCTGAGCCTGATTAGTCCGACAGACTCTTAGTATAATTCCAAAAAAAATAAGAATCTCTATTCCTATAAGTGTATAATAAGCCCCCGCAATACCCTGATTTGTTCCTATTACACCAATAACAAAGGGAAACACCATTCCGCTTAGCGACATCATAGCAAAAAGGACTCCGGTAACTGCACCCGGCTTACCCGGATACAAACCGGTTCCTTGAGCTAGTAAATAAGGAAATAATGGCCCAATGCCAATTCCGTAAAAAGGGCATAGTATCAGTTTCAGCCAGGGATTCTGCACATTCAAAATTACTGCAAGTAGAACGGTCGAAACAGCAAGACCCGTAATTATCACTATTCCGCTTCCGGCCGAATGTGCATAACGGGAGAGTGAAAATCTTCCAATCATAACTCCGCACAAATAGGCGCTGACTGCTATACTGGAATAGACAGCGGTAAATCCAACAACGGTTGTGAAGTATTCAGCTAACCAGTAGGAAAAACCAATATCCACTCCAACACTGAGGAAAATCAGCAGGCCGACAAAAATAATCGCTTTATCTGAGACAATCGTTTTAAAAGGTATTTTTGCTCCATGCTGTACGGTTGTATCAGGTAATTTGATAAACAGCATCCAGATAAAAAGGATAAGAACAAATCCTGCAACTGTGAAAAAAGCCGCCCGCCAGGTTCCCCCGCAGAAGAGAACCAGTGCTGTAATGAGCGGTGCGGTAAAACTCCCGCCGGCTGCAAACATAGTTGATAATGAGAGATATTTTCCCCTCTTTTCAGGATACATCTGCAGCATTATGCTCTGCCCGACAGCTCCGATGGGACCTCCGAACAGACTCATGAAAAAGATTGTTATAAGTAATGCAATATAACCAGGAGTAAACCCTATTAACATCAAACCTGCCATGAGAATAATCACAAGTGACATCCATAACAGCTTCCGCTTGCTGAAATCGGAGACAACCCCCGCAATCAGTGATCCTAACAATGATCCGGCTGATAACAGGGTAAAAATCAGACCGGCACTTGAATAACTTAAATTCAGCTCAACAATGATTGAAGGAATAGAAGGTCCCAGCAATCCAATTACCATAAGCCACAAACCATTTGCCAGAAATGCAATCCAGGGCATAATATCTCCTTTTTCTCAATAGAGGACAGACTCCTAAATATAGGTCAATGCCTGTTTCACACTCCAGCCCTCATGCACAAGACCGGACATGGCTTCGATCATTGCACGTGTATTTTTGTGCTGCCAGATATTCCGTCCAATTGCTATACCTGAACCTCCAGCCTGAATAGAGTAGTAGACATCTGCAAAAACATCCTCAATACTATCTGTTTTGGCTCCACCTAATATAACTACGGGTACCATACAACCTGCAACAACCTCGGCAAAGGAATCGGGATCACCTGTATAATAGGTCTTTACAATATCAGCCCCGATTTCAGCTGCGGCACGGGAGGCAAGTTTGATCCCCATAGAATCCGTTGGTTTCATATCCTTCTGTTTTGCCATAGCTTCAATCATCAGCGGCAGACCCCACTCTTCAGATTTATCCGCAATAAGAGATGCCTGCCGAGTAAAATCGCCCTCCCGGGAGTGTCCGAATTTAACAGTCACGGCTGTTCCCGCCGCTCCATAGCGAAGAGCTGTTTCTGTGGAGGTAATCAACTCCTCCTCAAATCCTCCCCCAAGAATAGTGAATCCGCCTGTCAAACGGAGTATCAGACCCAGGCTTTTATCAAATGCGCCTTCAGCAGCCCGAACAAAACCTCGAGTTGTCAGAACCCCGTCAGCTCCTCCAGCCACACAATCTTCGATCAGTTTTCCCGGATCATTTATTCCTTCCATAGGTCCGGCAATACCGCCATGATCTATAGCAACAATCACCGATTTCCCTGTATCTTTCCGAAAGATGGAGTTCATCCTAATGGTCTTTCCTGTGTTCATGCTTCCTCCTTATCCTTATCCTTATCCTTATCCTTATCCTTATCCTTATCTTCAATTCCGGATAATGAGCTGAATATATTCTTCAACCCGCCATACGAATCCCGGTATAGTCCAAACATATCTTCATATAACCCTCGATTTTCTATCCGGGGTTCAAATACTTTACGTATTTTTACAATACTGTCTGCTGTATCAGCCATATCTTCTGAATCACCAAGCCCATAGAGTGCTAAAATAAGGTCACCGAGGAGTTCGGATTCCGTTGATTCGGGAACAAGGAGATTCTTTCCGGTTATATCAGCTTTAATCTGGTTCCACAGGTTACTTTTTGCGGGACCGCCGGTAATTCGCAAGTCATCAATCTTAGCTCCATGTTCAGCAATAACTTCGATTACATCCCGCATGGCAAATCCTGTTGATTCCAGAACAGCCCGTATCATATCCTTGCGGGTATGGTTGAGTCCCAGCCCAATAAAGGCACCCCGTGCATTCGGATCCCAAAGCGGAGCCCGTTCTCCGGCGAGGTACGGGAGAAAAAGCAGGCGGTCTGCTCCCGGCCGGGATTCAGCAGCTTCAGCATCCAGCTCATCATTTCTCAAGCTGCCGGCGCCTGTTATCTCTTTGATCCAGTCAAATGCCCTGCCGGATGTCGAGATTATACCGGAGATGTTGTACCAGGGCTCTACTACATGCCCATACCACATGAGTCGGGGATCGGTTATTTCAATCTCTGTACAGAGGTTGATACCTTCAGAAGTACCAGCCCGGTCGCAGGCACGGCCGGGAGATACTGCTCCTGTTCCTAAAAGAGAGACAACAAAATCAGCTCCGGCGGTTATTACCGGTAACCCCTGCGGCAATCCTGAAGCCTTTGCTCCAGCTGCACTTACCACGCCTGTGATCTTACCCGGTTTACTGAATTCAGGGAATTTCGCTCTCTCCAGATCCAATTCATCCAGAAGGTTGTCATCCCAGAAATACTGCAGGAAATGAGTTCCCGGTAGGACTGTGACAGCATTTCCCGTGAGCCAAAACAGCATGGATTCAGGGCAGGAGAGAAAATGACCGGTTTCTGCATAGACATCAGGTCTGTTCCCGGCAAGCCACAGTGCTTTTGGTAAATAGAATGTCGGATCAAGGTACCGACCGGAGACTTCACGTATTATTTCCGTCTCCGCTGTACCTCTCCTATCCATCCAGCTCATTACCGGTGATAAGAATTCACCACTGTGAGAGACCGGAACAAGTGTTGGACCATTACCGCTGATTATTGCAGCTCTGACCTCAGCTCCTGTTCCAACCAGTTCAAGATTATGTGCCGTTATTTCCCTGAAAGCCTTTTTCCATTGCAGTGTATCTGCCTCATAGTGTCCGGCAACTCCGATTTTAACCATATCCAGTGTCCGCGAAGAGAACGCCAGAAATTTTCCTTTTTCAGAAAGAAGGGCTCCCTTGATAACTGTTGTCCCTATATCATAGGCTGCAATCATAAGCTGCTGTCCTCTGCCGGTTCGGGTAATTCCCCCTCCAGCGTACCCAAGAGTACTCTTTGCGTATCAGAACTCATTGCAGCAGTTATACCTTCCGCCAGGTTCTCAAAGCTGACAACCTGGCTTATAAGGGGTTTCACTTTTACTCTGCCAAAAGAGAGGAGCCTGACAGCCTGCTGAAAATCAATCTCTGTTCTTCCTTCAGTTCCGGTTACCAGCACTTCATTTCTATGCAGAGTATTCATATCGATCGGCATAACTGGTTTGTCCTGCATATACGCAGTATAAATATTTATTCTGCCATTCTTACGAATTGCCTGGAATGCTGTATCCAGAGCAGGTAGAGCCGGACTGGTTACCACGCATGCATCAACCCCTCTCCCCCCGGTCAATTTTTTCAACTCAACGGTTATATCATCATCGATCGGATTGAATACACCATCTGCACCCATAGCAAGGGCAGCTCTCAATCTTTCTCCATCAATATCGGAAACAAATACCCGTGCTCCCATTGCAAGAGCCACCTGCAGATGCATAAGTCCCATTGGACCGGCACCAGCAATCAGTACATCTTCAGCTATCGTCACCTGCAGTTTTTTCAGCGACCGTATACAGCAGGCAACCGGTTCTGAAAAGGCTGCCTCATCAAGAGGAAGATTGTCCCCTATCAGATGAACCTGATTAGGTTTAACAGCAACATACTCAGAAAATCCCCCAAGGGGTTTGATACTCCTGTTAAATCGATTCTCACAGAGATTTGATTGACCGGTACGGCAGAAATAGCACTCATGACACCGGTAGACCATATCAACTGCCACTCTGTCACCGGTTTTCAGGGGAGTAATTACTCCGTCACCGATTTCAGCCACTTCACCGGAGACTTCATGCCCCGGTATTATTGGATAGTATATTTTCATATCTCCCCGATAGAGACGCTGTTCAAGCGTGCATATTCCGCAGAATTTCACTCGTATCAGAATTTCGCCCGGTTTTAACTCCGGTTTTGGAAGCTCCCTGATGACTAATCTCTGTGCATCTTCCAATACTGCTGATTTCATAGTTACTCCTATTAGCTCCTGTCTGCTTTAAACAAACTTCTGACCAAATCGTCGACATTTCAAAATATAATCATTTTTAAAATGTCCTCCCTCATACAAAAAAAATCAAATCTACTTTGCCGCTTTATACTTAACAATTGACATAATGACCATTGCCGTAACCGTAATAATATAGGGAAATGCAAGAATGAAATCAGCCGGTATATTGAGAAAACCCTGTGCATAATTCGAAAGGCTTTCAGCCAGACCAAATACAAATGCAGCTCCTAGTATACCAAATGGGGTTTTCCCTCCGAGATAAATAACAACTAATGCAATCCATCCTCTTCCGGATGATATATTCGGTACATAGGCTCCCAGGTTCAGCGTGAGCACAGCACCGGCAAGTCCACAGGTAAACCCTGATATAAGAATACCTGCCATTTGATAATTTCGGGGTTTCAACCCCGCTGCTGCTAATGCATCAGGATTACTCCCTGTCCCCCTCAACCTGTACCCGAAGGGTGTCTTATAGATAAGGACCCAGGCCAGCACGACGATCAGCCAGCCTAAATAGACAAGAATATTGTGCCCGAAAAGAATATCACCAATGACTGGAATTCCATGCAATGCAGGAATACGGAGAATGGGAAGTGCAGGCAATCCTTCAAAGAGAAGGACCCCCTTTGTCCCGAACAGATAAAATGCCAGAACGGTAGTAAAACCGCCTGCCAGCAGATTTGTCGCCAGTCCGGTGATAAACACATTTGCCTTCAGATAAAGTGTTATGGCGCCGAAAATATATGCGAAAAACATCGTCATTAAAATTCCCAGAAGAATCCCCAGAAACAGACTTCCGGTGGATGCAGCAAATACAACACTGAAGAAAGCTCCGATAAGTATCAGCCCTTCAAGTGCAATATTAAGCATACCGGCCAGCTCAGTCATCAACCCCCCAATACCTGCAAGCAGGAACGGGGTCATTATGCTGATTGAATTGTGGATAATCGGAATGGAAAATTCGCCGTTATTCATGCTGTTCTCCTTCTGCGTTGAACAAATGAATAGATAGCCTGAGCCGTAATCAGATAGAACACTACCGCTTGCACGACAGAAGCTATTTCAATAGTTATATCAGCATTAATCATCGCCGATTTTGCACCGGCTTCAAGATAGGCGAAAAACAGCGCGGCCGGGATTACTCCAATTGGATTATTTTTAGCAATAAGTGCTACCGCGATTCCATTCCAGCCCATACCGCCGGAAAAACCTTTAAACAGCATGTGCTGAGTTCCCATGACCGTAACACCCCCGGCGAGTCCATGAAACCCTCCGCTCAGAACCATCGGGAGCAGGAAGTATTTCCTGACATCAAGTCCTCCATACCGGGCAAATTCAGAATTCAATCCGCAAATCCGCATCTCATATCCCTGATGAGTCTTAAACAAATAAAAATATGCAAGGAAAGCCAGCAGTACAATGAACACTATACTGATATCAAGATTCGAAGGTGGAAATATCTTTAAGAACCAGTATTGCTCTGCAATTTTATGAGATGTCAGAAGACTGCTTTCCGGATCCTGAAGAACTCCTGTGATAATATTATCAACAATAAAAATAAGTGCATTTGAGATTAAGAAAGAGGATATCAGCTCATCAGTACGCCATTTGAACTTGAAGTACCCTGAGAGTCCGGCAACTGCAGCACCGGCTGAAATTGCTGCGGCAAGGCTTAGGGGTATGCCAATAATTCCTGTCAAATCAGGAAGAGCAAGACAAACCGAAGCGGCTGCAAGTCCTCCTATGTAAACCTGGCCCTCTCCTCCCAGATTAAACATTGATGCCCTGAAAGCAAAGGAGATTCCCAGACCGGTCAGCATGAGTGGAATTGCTGCATTCAGCATATTCCCGAAATAGTATTTGTTCGTAAATGGTCCCGCCAGAAAATAGTACATTGTATCTTTCGGGGTATCGCTCATAATGAGAATCATAATAAACATAGTGATAAAAGCTATTAACAGTGTAATCCCAAGGCCGGCTAATGAGACAAAAGTAGTACTGGTGCGATTAATTTTCACTTTTCCCCTCCGCCTGCTTCATCACTATTTGCTTCTTCTCTGCTATCGGCTCTGCTATCGGCAAAATCATCTTTCAATCCAAGCATATACTCACCAATAAACTCTCTGGTCAATTGGTCAGACATCTCTCTATCCATAACAACCTGCCCCCGGTACATAACTAGAACTTTATCTGCAAGAGCAAGTATTTCATCGATATTCGAAGATATGATAATAACCGCAACTCCACGTTCACGAACCTCAAGAATTTTCTCATAAATAAAATCGCTGCTGGCAACATCGAGACCCCAGGTTGGTTCCGAAAACAGTATGAAATCCTTCACCCTTTTCAGTTCTCGCGCCAGAATAACCTTCTGGATATTCCCGCCCGACAGGGTACCTATGGGAACATTTTCACTGCCGTCAATCAGAAACTCACTAATAAGGCCGTTGACGTGATCAGATACTCTATCCTGATCAAATACTCCTCCTTTTTTAAGATAGGTATGATGGTTTGTAACAATCATATTCTCTTTTATAGATGTCAGAAGACTCGATCCGCGATGTAACCGGTCTGTCGGGACATACGAGAATCCCAGATC
>JADHUD010000079.1 GCA_016784705.1 Spirochaetia bacterium
ATAGTCATATTCAAGGTATATATAATCGATATCATTGCAGGTGGTGGTTTTTACAATCGGTAAATTTAAACATATACTTTCATTGATATGTTTTTTTAAGAATTTTGCAGATTCAAAATCAATAGCGCCTAATCTGCTATCCAAGAGGATCCTGGAATTATGTGTTAAAACATAATATCCTTCGCAAAATTTCAGAAATTTAGGTTTTGGTAGTAACATTATAATTGAACCCCCAATATATACTTACTAATGAACAATAACTACTTATTAATTATTATTAGGATTGTCACTCGCGATAATACATCCAGATTTTCGAGATTCTTATTGTATGCAACTTGTTCTCATGAAAAGCCTCCTATGCTAAGAACGTCATCCTGTAACTCAGGATTCAATAGTTCTTGAATTCAGATAGAAAAGTGGATATACCTCGTTATCAGATGAGTCTTCCAAAGATTCGAGATCCACGAGGATCTTGTCTAGCACCAAGGCGGCCGCACCAAAGGATACTGCATGGTATCCAAGGGAAGAAAACTGAATTTGACATGTATTTTCTTCCCACTGAAGGGAGTTCTCCTTAAGAGCTGTCTGTAGCATGTCGGGCATAAAGGACTTGAATGCTTCAATGTCACCACCTATAAATACATTTCCAATATCGAGAGTATTCACCAAAAATGCGATGTTCCGAGATACTTCCAATAAATATGATTGCAAGTACTGCTTGTTTTCGGTAATACATATACCCTCTTCAATTACAACCTGGTGGGAATTGGATGTATCTTGGTTGAATACACTCTTAAATTCTCCTGCCTTGAAATGAGTTCCCCTATAGATTTTCCCGTCAAAACCAAGGCCGATACCGATGGTTGGTTGAGGTGATCCGTCGATATCGGAGTAGTATTTCCAGAATTCAATGAGTACGAAGAGGAAATTCCGCAACTTTCGCTTGCGTTGGAATACTACTTCCCCCCAAGCACCAGCATTAGCATCATTCTCCAATATAATGGGAAATGTGAAATAGGATGAAATATGCTTGGCGAAGTCAAAGGGTTGGTCAAAACCCAGAGATACTGAGCTTAAAATAGTCTGCTTCTCACTGTCAACAACACCAGAAAACCCGATGCCAACCCCAATAAGAGGCCTGTCCAACCAAGCTAGTGCTTCTATCATTTGCTTGATAAGAGAGCGGACCTCTACACTAAAAGTTTTTGAAGTAAATCCCTTCGATACCGTTTCTGAGAAGAGTACTGAACCTTCCAAGTCAATTGCCAGAACAGTATAGGAGTCTGATCGAAGCTCAATACCTATGGCATAGTAATGATCCTTATTCAGCTTCAGGCCTGTGGCTTTGCGTCCACCTTTTGGTCCGGCTTTTTTCTCTTCAGTTTCAATGACAATTTTATTGTCTATAAGATCCTGCACGATGTTCGACATTGAAGACTTGTTCAAGTCCAGTTGTTTTGCAAGATCAGCCCTGCTTAAATCTTCATTAATCCATAATTGTCGTATTACTCTGGATGAGGTGATAATTCTTGTTCTTCGGGGCATGGACATTGGGTTACTCCTAGTTGGTATGTTTTTGTACTAACTAAAACTTATTATAAGCCCTTCTGCCAAGAAGTCAAGGAAAATAGGAAAATATTTTTACGAAAACTGGGGTACCATGTACATTTTCCACAAATGGCCATATTTTTTGGGGAAGGTATAGTAAGTTGTTTAAGGGTAAAGGAATAAGAATATTTGGTTTGGGGTTGGCCAATTTTTGGGAGCTAGGTCTGCCCTTTACCCTTAGATAATAACTGGACAAACTTTTACAAATAGTACATACTTCAAGGATGGAAAAACAAAATCAGATCAAACGAACGCTCGCTCTCCCTGCAAGCATCGAAACTATTCGTGACTTATTGGAGAATAAAGAACTCAATAACAGAACCCGGCTGGCTGGGCGCGTATGTGAAGAGTTTAAATTCTATGATACCCGTGGTCAAGTACAAATCAGCGGCTGTCTGAAAGCCCTGCGTGAACTTGAAGCCGCAGGACACTTTTCTTTACCCGCATTAAGTATGCAATCAGGGCATAAACCGGGTCAGAAATCCCCCCGCCGTTTACCCAGTCCGCTTCCACCCCCGGTTGGGGTTCCTGCACAAGCCGGGGACGTAGAGGATCTGAAGCTGGTCTTGGTGGATACCGACGAAGGGCTGCTGATCTGGAATGAACTGATGATTAGCGAACATCCCTTGGGAGCAGGGCCACTGGTAGGCAGGCAGTTACGCTATCTTATCAGTTCTCAGTACGGCTGGCTGGGAGGATTTGGCTTTGCAGCCCCTGCATTGCAATTGGCTGATCGTGATGCATGGATTGGGTGGGAGCGGGATCAGCGTCAATCCTATCTGCAGGTTATCGTTGGGATGAGCCGGTTTTTGATTCGACCGAGTGTGGAATGTACTAATTTAGCCTCAAAGGTACTGAGTATGAGCATGGAGATAGTGGCGGATGATTTTGAGAAAAAATATCACTACCGGCCGTTGCTTATTGAAAGTTTTGTAGATACCAGTCACTATTCAGGAGCCTGTTATAAAGCGGCGAACTGGATAGAGGTAGGAAAAACAAAGGGACGAGGAAGACAGGATCGACTGTCTGAGTCTCGGTTAAGTGTCAAAGCGATTTATCTCTATCCGCTTGAGAAGGACTTTAGGAAACAGATGGGACTCTCTTCACATGCGGGGCTGGGTTCCCTGGAACCTGGGGATGGATTGGATGGGGAGTACTGGGCTGAACATGAATTTGGCGGAGCTCCCCTGGGAGATAACCGATTGAGTAAGAGACTAGTGAGCGTGGCAGTAGCCAAAGCCGAGGAACCCGGACGAGCCTTTAGCGGAATTGCCAAAGGTGATTGGCCGGCGGTAAAAGCGTATTACCGGATGATAGACCAGCCGGAAACGTCTGAAGTAACCCTATCCAATATTATGACTCCCCATCGCGTACGAACCGTACGGCGGATGATGGGACAAAAGACGGTGTTGTGTGTACAGGACGGCAGTGAGCTTAATTACACCAATTTGGATAAGTGTACTGATTTGGCGGTATTGAAAGCCAATCAGACCGGTGCACAGATGCGCGGTCTTACCTTACATTCTACCTTAGCCGTTGCGCCGAATGGACTTCCCTTGGGAGTGCTGAAAGCGCAGTGCTTAGCTCCTGCAGCCAAAAACCCTGATGAGAAAAGAATTCCCTCAGCCATACCCATTGAGGAAAAGAAGACCTTTGTGTGGATTGAACATCATCGTGATCTGGTGGAACTTGCGGGAGAGCTTCCCCACACTCGGCTTATTGACGTGTGTGATCGGGAAGCGGATTTCTTTGAGCTGTTTGATGAACAAAGACAACACTCCTGTGTTGATTTGTTGATACGTGCACAGTATAACCGGAGCATCAGCAAAGAACCGTATAAATTATTTGCTGCGGCCCGGGAGGCTCCGGAGCAAAGCCGTATACTGCTTCCTATTATGCGTCAGAGTGCCCGGCCAAAGAAAAGCAAACAAAAAAAGCGGCCGGCTCGAGTTGGACGGGTGGCGGAGATGGTGATACACACGATGCAGGTTCAACTCAAACCACCCGAATATTACGCGGACAAACCTCCCATTGATATCTATGTAGTACATGCAGTGGAAGAAAACCCTCCTACAGATACCAAAGCGATCGAGTGGTTTTTACTGACAACGATAAAAGTGAGCTCTGCGGCAGATGCGGAGCAATGTCTGCGTTGGTATGCCTTACGTTGGAGAATTGAAGACTGGCATCGGGTACTGAAGTCCGGCTGCCGCATCGAAGATCTTGCTCACGAGAGTGCAGAACGGCTTCGCCGTGCAATTGGTATTAATCTGGTTATTGCCTGGCGGATCATGCTGATGACCTTGATGGGTCGGGAAACTCCTGAGTTGCCTGCTGAACTGCTGTTTTCAGATATAGAATTACGAGTTTTACAGGCTTTTGCAAAAAAAAAAGGATTAAACCCTCCGTCGATGGTGGGTGAAGCAGTACTTCTGGTAGCAAAGCTCGGGGGATATTTAGGACGCAATAGTGATCCGCCTCCTGGACATCAGCTGCTCTGGCAGGGATATGCTAAATTTCAGATTATGTGTCTGGGTTTTGCGCTGCTGGAAGGGGATTAAGTTGTCCAGCTTTGCTTTAAGGGGAAAGGGCAGAGCTAGGTGCCGATTCCATTAGTAAGTTGTGTTTTGTCACGTAAAAATCCCGGGATGGGGGTATTTTTAGTTTACATTACACAAGTAAGTGTCAAACCGAACCCATAGTTGAAAATAACTATGGATATGATTTGGAATGAATAATTAAAGGGATTAGTCAGTAACTATTGGATTCATACAATCTTGCCAAGCAAGATCTTGTGGTTGGAATTCCCAGGGAAGCAGAGCTTTCTACGCTTTCATTGTAGGAAAGATCAACAAGTAGCGTTGCCCTTTCCAATACATGTTTCATGTAGGTTCCCGGATCGTAACCGTCAATTAAACCCCACCTTATACAAGAGAAGGAAATACCCATACTAACAGTACTTTGGGTTAGATTAATTTATGAGGCAATACGTAGTAACCAGACCTGATCGAACAATCAAAGTGAACAGTAAAGAAGAAAAACTCACATTGGTAGCTGAGAGTAGGACCTGCGAGACAACGCACAAGAAATTTTGTGAAGCCAGAAGCATCAGTCGATTTATCGTGAATAATTGGAAACAGATGCTAAAGCGTGAAGAAGCAAAAAAGTAATCCGTGTTTACACCGGTGGCAATACCGATGATGGTGCCGGAGAAGACTTCCAGGATGTTGCATTCTGCTCAGGCAAAAGCATCTGCATTCCCATTTTGATATTTTGGGATCTCCTGTACTCAGAAACCCAGCTCACTTCAACTGCTGCATTTTTACCCACTTGTTCATTTGGTCTACGCTTAAAAGTCGGCCGCACTGCCTCCAAAATACATCTAACCCAAAGCTTGACATCTACCGAACCATAATCTACCATTATCTCAAATTAGACACCGGCATCAGCCCAGATATTGCCAATCAGATATTGCCAAACGTTGAATCGCTTTGTTAGCCTGAGGCACAATTATGATCAGAAAAATCACTATCATTCTGGCTTTGATCATGTTTCTTACAGCCTGTTCCACCGGGCAGCCGATAACACGCAACCAGCAGGAGATGGAAGAAAATGTCGGTCAGGCTCAACCATCATCCAGCTTATCAACATCCTCCAGTACGGAAGCAGCCGCCTCGCCCGCGATCCCCGTTCAGACCCAAGCCCAGAAAGCTTCCAGGGTTCCCGCAGGACTGGTCGGTCCGGAACACTTCATCTACAAAGGCGCCTTCCGTCTGCCGGATGATGCCGAACGGCCGCTTGCCTTCGCTTACGGGGGAGAAGCAATCACCCACAACCCGGAAGGCGACCACGGCAGTGAATCTTCCAGCACCGGCAAAGATGGTAAAGACGGAAAAGACAGCTTTCCCGGATCCCTCTTTATTATGGGTCATAATCGGATGCCGTATGGGGAACTGCCTGATGGAAACCAGGTTGCAGAAATTTCTATCCCCGAGCCGGTACTGTCAAGAAAGATCGGGGAGCTCAGCCAGGCTGAATTTATCCAGCCATTTAGCAATATAGCCGACGGCTGGTTTACTGCGTTTGATGAAATACCGCGGGCAGGCATTGAATATCTTGATGTGCCCGCAACCGGTCCGCTTCTCCACGTGGCCTGGGGGCAGCATTTTCATGACGAGCCGGAAACTCAGGGACCTACTCACGCCTGGTTTTCTCCGACTCTGGACGACCCGCAGGGACAGGGTTCGTGGTATATCGACAGCTATTCCCATTACAGTATCAATAACTACTTGTTTGCCATCCCTGATGGGTGGGCTGATGAATATACCGACGGAAGGATGATGGCTACAGGAAGGTTCCGCGATGGAGGCTGGTCGGGAATGGGTCCTTCGCTTTATGCCTACAAGCCCTGGATTGATGATGCCGGTACACCGGCTCCCGACGGTACCCGCCTGGAAGTGACCGTTCTGCTGCAGTATGCAAAATCAAACGAAACCGATAGTATTGAACGATGTCTTGATGGATACCAGCATGGGGATGAATGGGAAGGCGGAGCCTGGATTACCACCGAATCGGGTAACAGCGCTGTGCTTTTTGCCGGTACAAAATCTACAGGAGACCGGTATTGGTATGGGTTCTTGAATGCCGCCGGAAGTGAAAAACCCTGCCTTCCAGAAGCGTTTATTGGTCAGTTCACTCTCTGCCGCTCAGCCGATGGAACCCCGTGTCCGGACGAAGAAGCATGGATTTGCGATGAACCCGCTTCTGGGCGAGGCTGGTGGTCCTCTCGATTTTCAGCCCAGATTATTCTGTATGATCCTGCAGATCTGGCAAAAACTGCCCGGGGGGAGATAGAGCCTTGGGAACCCCAGCCCTATGCAGTATTTGAGATAGATGATTATCTGTTTCACAATCCATCAGGAATCGAAACAGAGAACATCGGGTCGGGCGTGCAGCGTCGATATCAGATCGGGGATGTTGCCTATGATATAAAAAACAACCTGCTGTATGTCATGGAACTGTTTGCAGACGAGGCAAGACCGGTTGTGCATGTCTGGGAGATTGATATCTGAAAACGTTGCCCTGGAAATGGTACCTGATACTCTCTGTGTTAATTTACGGGATCAGATACCGCACTGTCTGACACCGTGTTTTGCAGTGGCTCTGGTGCAAGAAGTTCTGGCATGTGGGTTAGTGCCCAGGTAATGGGCAGTACTGTTATTCTTCCGTGATACTCTTTTCGCGTACCTCGATAAATAAGATATAATTGAGCTTCAGGATAGTCAAAACCGAACGTTTCCAACCCTCTCAAATCTCTATCCCGGATATGGTCAGCATGCTTAACCTCAAATGCCTTCAGCCCATGTTCACCGTAGAGAACCAGATCCACCTCAATATTTGTTGAAGTTCGCCAATAAAATAGTTCATACCCACTAAGATAATACTCATTGCAGGCTCTTATCTCCTGTATTAACAGTCCTTCGATCGCAGCTCCGGAAATCTCTGAGTAACTATCCAATGGTCCACGGGGGCGTAGAATTTGATATATCCCTGTATCAAAAAAGTAAAATTTTGGATGAACACTCATATTTCTTTTTGCCCGTTTTCTGAAGACAGGGAGCATCCACCCAAGCAGCAGATCTTCAAGAATGCTGAAATAACTTTCAACAACTTTCCTGTGCTGCCCTACTTCCCGAGCAACTTCAGAATAGTTTATTACCGAACCGTGGGAAAAACTTGCCGTTTCCAGAAAACGTGCAAAGGCACCAATATTTCTTGTTAACCCCTCCTGCAGAACCTCCTGCTGTATATATGTTTGAACATACGAGCTGAGATATGCTTTATACTCATTCTCGTTCATATCAGTACATACAGTCGGCAGATGCCCATAGCGAACTGCTCTTTCCAATGAGAAAGAGTCCTTCAGCTCCATTGCAGTCATCGGATAGAGATGTGAAGTAACAGCTCTGCCAGCCAACAGGTTAACCCCTTTTTTTCTCAATGACCGGGCACTGGAACCAGTAAGAATAAAACGGTATTTTTTTGCCTCAATCAGTCTGTGAACTTCATGCAGGAGTGCTGGAACACGCTGAATTTCATCGATTACCACCCAATCTTTATAACCTGGCGGGATTATCTCTTCGATTGATGCCGGACGGGAAGAAAACCTGATAAACTCATCAGATTTCAGCAGATCGATATACACTTCCGCTGCAATCTGATCCTTCAGCCATGTTGTTTTACCGGTTCCACGGGGACCAAATAAAAAAACACTGAGTTTTTCTGTAGGTAATGCATACAATCTCGTAAACATAGCTTTATACTAATACAAAAAAAAGGAATCCGCAACTCCATATTTTGTTAATTTTTGGAGTTACTTAAGTAACGGTGCTGGGGGAGATACGATACTCAAAACGATATACTATTCTGAACAAGAAAGATTTCAGTCGGACCGCAGCCAGAGAACTTGATAGGGAGTCAGGCTGATGGTTTCGCTTCCAGAATAATACCTTCCCGTCTCGCCTTCGCTGCCGAGCGGCAAGTTGCCAATCAGGTCTTCCCCGAGCAGGTTGAGCCAGCGGCCTGGGGGGTCGATTACTGTCTGCCCGTCTGTCTGCCCGTCAGCTTGTCTGTCAGCCTTCCCTCCAGCCTGTCTGTCAGCTTGCCCGCCAGGCAGGGGAACAAGATCGCAAAACGGCACTTTCTGAACTCTGGTGCTGACATTGATCAATACCAGAAGACTTCCGGTATCAGCTCCGGAGCAGGTGCGCAGCAGGGCAAATACCTGGCTGTTTCCGCTGGAAAGAACTACCTGCGGACAGGTTGCCTTGAAGGCTGGTTCCCGGCGATGAACATTGAGTAGCCGCAGATAAGCGGAGAATATCCAGGAACGAATGGACTCCGGATTTGCCAGCTCCTGTTCCAGGAGGGCGATCGGCAGTTTCTCACGATTGATACGACGGGGATGGGTTTCGAGAGCAGCATAAGCGAGCCAGTTTTCCGAACCCAGCAGGCTGTGAATGTAGATTCCCGGAACTCCGCGAAGGGAAAGCATAATCGCCTGGGCGGCAATAAAGCGGGCTACTCTAAGCGCATCGGGTTCCTCATCATCCAGCCCGGAGAGAACAGACAGATAGCTGCAGTTCAATTCATAGGGACTTTTTGAGCCGTCAGGTTCGCTCCGGAAGGAGACAAACCCGCCCTGCTTGAGGACATGATCCGCCATCGCCTGAATCTCGTCCCGCTCCAGAATTCCCTTGGCCGGTACCAGCCCGATCCCGTCGTGCGAAGCGAGAAAATTGAAGTAGGTAACCGAATCTGAGGGAAACTCGAGACTGGCCGCCCATTTAAGCAGCTTTTCCGTATTCTGCGTGAGAAACGTATGAAAAACCAGCGGCGGCAGTGGGAAATTATAGACCAGGGAAGCTTCGTTCTTCCCGTTTCCAAAATAGGAGATATTCTCGGCATGGGGAACATTGGTTTCGGTAATAAGACCCGTTCCCGGAGCCAGGCGGTCTATCAGCCAGCGCATAAAACGGATAATAGCATGGGTTTTTTCATGATGAATGCAGGATGTCCCCAACTCTTTCCAGATAAACGCGACAGCATCCAGCCGGATCAGGGAGGCTCCCCGCGCAATGTAGGTCAGGAGGATCTCTGCCATAATCAGAAGCACCTTGGGGTTATGATAGTTCAGGTCGATCTGATCGGTACTGAAGG
>JADHUD010000080.1 GCA_016784705.1 Spirochaetia bacterium
TACTCTCTGAGTATACCTTCGATCCTGGTGCACCGGCCGTCAGGAGTTGGCACAGAATTTGTGTGAGGCGATCAGCCGGAACGTTTATTCAAAAACCGTGACAAAATACGGCATCTACTGCTATTGAAGGTTATGTTCCGATTTTTACTTTTAATCCGTCTGGAATATATTGTTCGATTTTTGAGTTTTTTGTTATTAGGGTATAACCACTTTGAATTGCTTGCCAAATTAATAATCTATCAAATGGATCTCTATGATCCTTTTTCTTAGGAAGCTTATAATACGAAGCAAATACTTTATAATCCAAATCTACTTTATGATAGCCAGATTCTAATGCAGCATCAGTTACTTCTTCAGGATTTAATCCATTCAATTCTAATTTTCCTAATGAATATTTTAAGGATATTTCCCATAAATTAATTCCGGATATATATTTTTCATCTTCATCATTATTATAAATATCTAAAATTTCACTTTTTATTTTTTCTGGTTCAAATAAAGACCATAAAATATAATGTGTATCTACTAAGTATTTCATAAATTCAACAACTCTTCTTCTGTCATTTCAAAATCGGATTTTACTTTAAATGTTTTATCTCGAAGTAGTCCTAATTTTATTGAATTTCTTTTTTTATATTCTCTATACGGAATAATAACCGCAACATTTTCTTTCTTTTTTCCATAAGTGATGATAATCTCCTCACCGGCTCTTACATCATCTATTACTTCTGAGAAATGTGTCTTAAAATCTCCAACTGGTAATGTTTTCATATTTTAAATATACTTCTATTTGTCAAGTTGTCAAGTACTTCCTTCTCTTGTTTTTTTCCGGAAAGTAAAACCTTTCTGCTTTTTCCTATCCACATCCACTGCTTAAGATGTCACCGAATTTCTCAATTTTCATTCCTTACTATCTAAGCTGTCTTTTCATTAAAATATCTTCAATATTTCTTCTTCCATCTAATACAGCCATAATATAGATTTTCTTTTCTTCAATTTTATACATTAATCGCCAGGATGATATTATAAATTCACGATATTTCATTATATTTTCATTTTTTAATTCCGGGATTATTCTCCCTTGCTCTGGGAATTTATCCAATTGCTTTGCACTGTCTTTAATTGTATAAAACTTCTTTAATGCTATTTCTACAGAGTCATTGGCGATATATTCAATTATTTCATTAAGATCTTGATTAGCAGTCTCTGTCCATATTACTTTCATTTTATCCATACCAAATGCATTATTCTGATTTCATCTTCAATAATTTTTCTTCTATGGCACTGAAAACTTCATCTTGAGTATAAACATTTCCATTCTCTATATCTTTCTCACCTTCTGCTAATAATTTAAGAATACCAAGACTATTTCTCATATCTTGATATGTTTCCGTATCCATTAATACAGCTTTTGCCTCACCATTTTGTGTTATTATTATTGGATTATGGGTATTATTTACACGTTTCAGCATTTCTGCAGCGTTAGTTTTTATATATGAAATCGGTCTAATATCTTCTCTTAAATTCATCAGTTTGGCCCCCTTACCCTATATATGGTACTATATTCGGACTGCTTAGTCAATTCTGAATTATTCATACCATAACCCTTTTGTTTAAATAAGGGCACTAAATGAGTGGATTTCGGTGGCTGGCTCTGTTCTACACACATGCGGTTATTACAGCTGCAGAGGATAAAAGGCCGCCTATGGGCAGTTTACCTGATATATATTTATACCATTGTTCAATTTGAAGTTACGTGATAGCGATACAACAGCTCCAAGAAGATAATTCCCGAGCAGCCGGGGACCATTGTGGGTATGCTGTTGATGTGGAAAAACTCTTCATCGGGGAAATCTATGCTTTGTAGGGGAAAGCCTTCCCCTCGCTCCATACCCGGCTGTTCTTACCGGCTTTTCAGGCTCACTGCCGCTCGCCTTGCCGGTAAGGCCGGTATTCCGCTACCCCTTCCACATTGAAAAAAGCATTAAACCTCCCCGCTGCACGTCCGCAGAATACTCAGCAGTTTTGATACGGTTTCGCAACCGATTATTCAGCAGAGCAGAACCAGAACGCCCTACCCTGATCCTGCCATGAAGTTGTGTGGGTTATATGTTTCAAGTGCCAGGCTCCACCCAGAACCCTTCTCAAGGTGAAGGATTTACAAGTATCTACTATGCAATTAATTACTACAACCCGTATTTTGAGTTGCGGGGTTATGTGGGTGCGGTGCCTGGAACGCTTGTGCTCCCCTCCACAAACTAAACTACCCTTACTTTGTGTAAATATTTTTATATTCTACCCTTACTTTATGTTTCAAATAGTATTATACTATGTATAAATCGGTATAGTGAGGAAATAATGAAACTGTTTAACAGATCTATAGAAGCATACTTGGACTCATGGAAACAAGACTCATCCAGAAAACCATTGATCCTGCGAGGTGCCCGCCAAACCGGAAAAACTACTGTTGTACAAAAATTTGCAAAAAACTATACACAGTATATTTCTGTAAATTTGGAGAAGTATGAGGACAAAAAGATTTTTGATGAAGAAAGACCCTTGCATTCCCTCCTTGATGAACTATTTTTTATCAGAAATATGCGAAGGACCGAGGAAACTCTGATCTTTATTGATGAAATTCAACAATCACAGCGAGCGGTCATGCTGCTTCGCTATTTTTATGAGGAGTATCCCCAATATCATATTATAGCTGCTGGTTCCCTTTTGGAACAAACTATCGATATGCATTTAGCATTTCCGGTAGGAAGGGTTACCTATGCATATGTACATCCTGTTTCATTTTCTGAGTTTCTTGCGGCAATAGGTGAAACAGTGACCCTTCAAGCATATAATACCGTACCGATTCCTGATTACGCACATCAAAAACTACTAAGCCTATTTCACCGATATGTATTAATTGGAGGGATGCCGGAGGCGGTGAAAATATATACGGAAACCCGGGATTTAAATCTTGTTAGCGCTATCTACAACAATTTGCTGTCTGCATATGCTGATGATGTAGAAAAGTATTCAAAAAAATCACAACAAAACAGTGTAATTCATCACCTGTTTTCTACTATGTTCAGGATGCCCTGTCAGCGAATAACCTACAATAGATACGGAAATAGTCTCTATGGATCCAGACAGGTTAAAGAAGCTTTTCAGCATCTGGAAAAAGCTATGTTGTGCCGGGTACTGTATCCCCTAACCAGTAATGAGATCCCTCTACTTCAAAATTTGCGTAAGAAACCACGACTACATCTATTAGATACAGGATTATGCTGTTATCTTATGGGAATACAAAAAGAGCTTATATCTATTCAGGATTTATCAAATGCATCGAGAGGAACTATTGCCGAGCATATAGTTGGTCAGGAATTGACAGCAACTTCATATACTCAACTGGATAATCTTAATTTCTGGGTTAGAGAGAAAAGTCAATCAAGTGCTGAGATTGATTATATCTTCCAATATGAGAATCATCTCCTACCTGTTGAGGTTAAATCCGGAAGTGCAGGAACCTTAAAATCTCTTTTCCAATATATGGATAGGACAAATCACCAAATTGCGGTCAGATTATATAGGGGTAAATTTTCAAAAGATACATTAACCACCCCAAATGGGAAAAAATTTACATTACTGAATATTCCCTATTTCCACGCGGCAAAGATTCGTGAGTATGTTTCAAGTGCCATGCTCCACCCCGTACCCCTCTCAAATTGAAAGATTCACAAGTATCTACCATGCAATTAATTACTACAACACATCAGGGTACACTCCGTGTACCCTTTAAGTTTCGAGGGTTATGTGGGTGCAGAGCCTGTCAACCGGAATACTGTTGGAATTACCGAGATGTTTAAACTACGTAAGAAATTCAAACCGAGTGCTCTGCGGGTATCACCGGATGTCCATTCAGGTTTGGGGGTTGATGCCTACAGCAAGGTTACCAGTCCCCTGCGGCGTTATCTTGATCTGCTTGTCCATCAGCAATTGAGAGCTTTTTCGAAGAAAGAGGATTTCGGTGGCTGGCTCTTTTCTACACTCTAAATAAGGGCACTAAATTATTTTTTCTTTGTATGAGTTTGCATATAATCCCTGCATACACCCTATAGCACGCCCTTCAAACCAGCTCTCGCTCTCCCGGAATTCCCGGAACACCCAGAGGATTGGGGGTTGGATGGAGCACTGCAACGTTTCACATTATCTGGAGTTGATATGGACAGGTTGATTGCCTGGAGAATTGCTGTCGAAGCATATCCGGAAAAGATCAGGATCATTTATGATTATTACAGTAAATAATCTAGAACTCTACAGGAGAGGAAAATAAAGATAATTCTGGAGTTCTTAACATTAAAGCCTTGGTATTCCCGGAGCAAAACAGATTATATATTCGCTATTATCTGCAATGTGCACATATAGTCCAATCTAGTGAGTCATGGATGGCGAGTTCCTTTTAATTAATTGGTGATATATTGCCTATAACATCCGCTTAAATTGAAAATATTACTGTTTTGTCAGGTTGCAGCGATGGCTAGGCTTTTTATTTTTTTAATATCACCAACAAGGAAAACACAAGTAATTATCCAAGGAATTAATGATAGTAACGAAAATACCATTCCAATAATTCCCATTGTCGCAGGTATAAGCATAAAAAAACCTGATATAATGCCCATTTTTACAGTTCTTTTTGAAAAATATTCAATTTTGCTAAAAGATTTAAATAGAAGAATAAGTGATAATCCACTTAGAATATAATAAATAAAATATGAAGATCCCTTATAAACACTTAATAGTAATTCTCCTGCAGCAATTAAGGAATATTTCTGAATTTCATTTATTGCCTCAAAATACTTATTAGAAATAGTATACATTTCAATAAATCGATTTGATGAAAAATAGATAGTAAGACTGATAAAGGCTAAAATAAAAGCAAATATGGTAAGATTATTCATATTTTTTTTGATGATTATAAGTAGTGATAAATAAAGGAATATCATGAGAATATTGCTAAATACATATACAATATCAAAACCTATAAATCCAATTATTGGGGTGTCTTTATATAATGAAAACCATTCTATTATCGTATTCGGATGCGGAAACATAATAAAGAGAACCATCTGGATCGGTATCAAGGCGACTATTGAATAAATAATTATGGTGCTAAAATTACAATATGAGGCAATATTTGAATGATTCTTCATGCGTGTACTCCTGATTATCTTAAATTACTAGCCCAGCAAAGCCACGACAACCTAACATTGGCTTAACCGGTAATTCCGACCCGAAGGGATTGGCGTGAAAATTGCTCAAAGGAGCGAAGCGACGATTTCGGTGGCTGGCTCTGTTCTACACACGTCCAAAACTAGTATAAATGGATTTCATCATATTTTTTAATTTTCTCTATAATGTTTGATTCAGCTTCATCATATATCTCTTTTATCATTTCATCACCCAAATTATAAATCCTGTCTTCAAAATCTGTTGAATCTATTCTATTAAACAGACGCTCTTTTGCCTGCTTTAAATCTTTTCCGTAAATATGAAAGGAATCTGCCTGCCAATTCATACGACCTAATTTCACTTCTTTTCCTGATCTTCTTGAAATCTCCGCAGCAATTATTTCTTTGTTAAACATGGTAAAACCAAACATATTCATAAAATTTGCGCCCCAGGCATCATTGGAACGAAAACGAATGTTGCAGTTAAGATACCATACGCCATCATCCTCTAAAATCCTATACCACAACGACTGCAAGCAAGGAGGGTCAAAGACGTCAAGATCCAGGTTCGGCATCCAGGTTATCATTTGAGCTTGCCGGGTAAATGGCTGCTTTACAAGTTTTTCTATAACATTTTCAATTTGATCTATCTTAAATTCTCCAGTTTCTTCAGACTTTCCATCTAATAATTCTTTCCACACCCCGTATTTCTTCAATCTGCCATGATACGTATATTCCCAACGTGTATCTTTTGGATCATTCATGTTTTTACACCAATGATCCTTCACGCCTTGAATCTCCATAACATATTCTTTCAAGTCTCCTATTCCTCCAGGAAATGATTTATGAATCATAGGATCTGAAAGTGGATCTTCAATTGTGATATTCATGGTACAATCAAGACTTTTAGGATCTTCAGGTTTATCATATTGAGTCTCAAATTCAATACCTTTTGCATATAGACTTATTAGAGCAGCCTCATAAGCTTCTGCCAGCGATTTTTTTTGGACAGTTAGTACAGGAATATTTTTCATTTTATTCATCCTTTTTATGGAAAAGATAGGAATATTCAAAATTCTAATGAATTGATAAAGGAAAAACAAGTGCTTGGCACCGTCTACTCCCCTGTCCTACAGCACTGTCCACCCGATGCGTTATCAATAGTGTTATCATATGCGTAAGATCAACTTTGTCCAGGATCTGGTCCAGCATTCCCTGCGGGAGATTGTTTTCGGGTTCATCCAGAATCAGTATGTGCGGGTTGCGGAGCAGAGCCCGGGCAATGGCAAGACGCTGCCGCTGTCCGCCGGATATCAGCATACCCTGTTCCCCGATAAAACTGTCGTACTGATCAGGGAGATCCATGATAAAATCATGAATAAGAGCCTTTTTACAGGCTTGCTCAACTAATTCCCGATCAACCGCCCCACTGGAGGCTGCTCTATTTTCAAAAGCACTATCTAACCCATAGGTCAAATTCTCCAGAATACTTCCGGGAAACAACATGGGTTCCTGACCGACAAATCCCATTAATCTTCGTACTGAGTTAATATCCAAGTCTTTTAAAGGTTTTCCATTGATATATATCTCACCAGTCAGAGGTTGATAGAAGCCCATCAGCAGATAAATCAGGGTGCTTTTCCCTATGCCGCTTGGACCTTGAATAAGAAAAAAATCACCCATACTGCAGGAAAAGCTCAGATTCTCTAATACAGGACGTTCACTGCTTCCATACCCGAAGGTTACTTGCCGAAATTCAATAGAAGTAATTTCATTAATAATAATACCAGCAGAAGCCTTCGACGTTTTTTGAGTTTCAGATACTCGCAAATCTTCTCCTGCACCATCCATCGGATCGGACCCATTCAGTATAGATACTAACCTTTTCATTGATTCCCGGCCTTCCAGCATTGAGGGAATTGCTCCCAGGGCTGAACGTGCATAGCTGTTTACCAACCCCACCGCTACATAGAATGAGATAAGCTCTCCAATGGTATTGGTTCCGGAAATAACAAACAGCCCTCCCAGTAAAAGAACTACCACTCCACTTATCATAAGTGTTTGACGCTGTATTACTCCCAGTAGCGTCGAGAGCCATGCAACTCGTTTATGGCTGGTTTGCAGGGCATCAACAGCAGTATCCTGATGGGCAATTTCCTGATGCTCCGCAGATGAGGTGTGGATTAATTCGTTAAAACGCAGTATAAAGCTGACGCCCTTACTGAATCCGGAGAATATTTTGTGATACGCACGGACCTCTTTTCTAAACTTCCGGCTGAGCCAGGTACTCAACAGGCCAATAACAGGGGTTAATGCGAGAAAAATCACAAATAGGATGATATTGATGGATCCCAGCACCACCGCCATTCCCAGGGTAATCAGCACACCCGGGATAAACTGGGTAAGGAAGGAGGTGAACAGATAGTCAACTCTGAGGGTATCCTGCACTACCTGCGACTGGAGCAGATCACGATCTTTTTGGGACAGATGCATACGTGAGTAACTGAGAATACTGCGTATCAGGGTTTTGCGCAGGTGAGCGATACTTTTTTTGATGATATTCAAGGTGAGTCGTTTGTTCAGCAGCTGCATGGCTGCATTCAGAAGCAGGAGGCCGGTTATAATTCCAAGCGTTATATAGAGATTTGTCACACTGCCTTCGGGTATATGTACATCAAACACCTGGTTTACAAACATGGCCAATGGCAGCAAACTGGCTGATCCAATAATTGAGAGTATTACCGATAATCCAATTCCAAATGGATGATTTCTCACAATCTGCCGCATTTGAGAAGGTTGCTTTTTATGCATATTGATTACCGTGCAATTGTATCATTATGCTAATGATTGTATCATCTAAACCAGGTTAAAACCAGCACTGCCTGGCACTAGTATAATGTATAATTTAAAGTGTCGGATATAGTCTTCTTAGTTTTATACGAGCATCCTCACAGGAGAATTGCCATTTTACTGGAGTCTGGTTATTGTTACGGTTAATAACCCATTGGCACACTTCTTCTCGCATAGTCTCAATTGTTTCAATACGACGACCTAAACATTGTCTTGAGAGCACACTCAACTCTATTTCTGCAATATTCAGCCAACTCCCATGCTTTGGGGTGTAATGAATTTCCAGCCGCTCAGCCAGTCGCCGTGCATGTTCTGGTGGAAAAGCTGCATACAGCGATGCAATGCCATGCGTATTTAAATTATCAAGAATGAGAATAATGCGCTTGGCTTGAGGATACCTATCCTCAAGCATGCTCCTGGTAAACTCAGCCCATTCCATACGCCCGCGTCGTTCAGTAATAGCAATATGTCTCTTTCCAGCCAATGGTTCGACTTCCAGAAATATATCAGCAACACCTTTTCTCACATATTCGTGATCAATCAGTTCAGGATGTCCAGAAGCCATAGGGATAGCCGGTGCAACCTCTCCAACAAGCTGCTTATTTGATTCATCCATACAGATAACTGGATATGCTGCATCATACGCCCGATGATATACTCCCAACACATCTTCCATATTCGCTACGAACTCGGCGTTTCCGTCCGGAGGTATTTTCCAGTAGGTGGAGCGGTGAGGCTGAAGTTCGTTTTTTTTAAAGTATTTTGGATCGTCATAGGTGATACCTGATCAACTATGTTCAACTCAACCACTTTTTCAGCCAGCAACCGAACGGTCCACCGAGAACGACCTCCCGGGGGATCGCTACAGGCTAAGGCAATAAGATGCGCCTCAAACTTACCATCAAATTTTATGGGATTAGGTGGTGTTTCCCTCTTTTTGCGCTGCAGGGAAGCTTCAAGTCCTTCTTCAACAAAACGTTTCTTCAGTCGCTCAATAGATTTTGGTGATAACCCGGTAGCTATACCTACTGTTTCTTCGGTTGCATGTGGTCCATGCTCTCCTTGATCTACTAATAACAATGCACGAGCTAACAGTACTGATCGGGCAGCTTTCTGTCCGGTTTTAGAGAATTTGTCCAAATACTCTCTTTCTTCTTGTGTTAATGTTACTTTATAACGTATTACCATAACCGCTCCTTGTAAAA
>JADHUD010000081.1 GCA_016784705.1 Spirochaetia bacterium
GGTGAAGAGCGACCGACCAGATATTCTGAACGACAAGCACCTCAATCCGACAGGTGTCGATCCAGACAAGAAGCTTCTGTTTCAGTATTTCCGTCTGATGAGTCAGATCACGGGAATAGCGGGCTTCCACCGTGCCTACATCAGCCTGCGTATCAGTATCGGCTTTCGACGAACCCAACCCCGCCCCATGAGTTGTCAGGTTACGGTAAAGTTCCAGCGTGGAAAACGTTCCGGTGTTCAGGCGTACTGCCCCTGGACTATGGAAATTGAGTTCCGGGATGACGGTTACTGATTGGTCTGGGACGCCTCCGTGGTTTCCGGTACAGTAATATACACGACTGCCGGCCTGCTCCATAACCGATCGCCATTTATCAATTTCGAGCGATACTCCGTCAGTTCCCCCGGTCTTGTAGTGGATTATGCCGACATGCGGTGTTTTCATTCCTTTACTCCACCGGCAGCCATCCCCCCGGTCAGGTTTTTCTGGATAGTCATAAAAAGGGCCATAACCGGAAGAGCTGTGAGCATGGAAGCCGCCATAATCCGATCCCAGATAGCATTTTTTGAAACAAACAGTGTTTTCAGACCGATAGGAAGCGTATAAAGATCCTTATAACTTTTCAGAAAAACGGAAGCAAACAAATACTCGTTCCATGCAATCATGAAGGAGTAGATGTAGACAGTTGCTATGGCTGAAATCGAGAGGGGAATAATGATGCGCCATATTGTCCCGAACCGGCTCGCCCCTTCAATCATGGCCGCCTCCTCGATGGAAAAGGGGATTGTCCGGAAATAGTTACCGAGCATATAGAGCGATACAGGCAGCGTCTGTACCATATAGATAACCAGCAGCCCGATAAAAGTGCCGGTCGGCGTGCTCAGTAGGCCGATGGAGACAAACACCTTGTAGAGGGGTATAAGCAGGAGAATGCCGCCGAACATGTAGACCATGAGCACGCCCCGCTGGATAACCGCCCGTCCACGGTAGCGGAGCCGGCTGAACGAGTAGGCGCCGAATACGGCGAGAATTACCGAAAAGAGGGCAGCCGTGAGCGAGAGCACCAATGAGTTGCCGAAGTACTTCAGAAACGGGAAGACATCGCCGGTATCCTGGTATTTGGCCAGTATCGCCGAACGCTGGGCTGGAGTGAGGTCGGGGGACTCATCTAGCAGGTTGATTATCGATTCCGGCACATTCTTGAGACTTTGTCCTATGTTGAGCAGCTCCTTATAGGCATCAAAATTGAGCCTGGAAGGGATCAGGGATGGATTCCCCCAGTCCCACTGGTACTTGAGGGAGAGCGAAAGCATCTGGAGAAACGGGAAGATGCAGAACAGGACAATAGCCAGTACCAGCAGCGTGAATCCGATTTTGCGTAACGGTCTTTTTCCGGTTACCATTTTATTACCCTCTTGACATAGAACAGGATGAACCCGATGAGAAGAATGAACTGGAGTACGGCAAGGGTTGCTCCCTGGCCAAGATCCATAGCTCCGGTAAAGGCTTTCAGGTAGGTATAAACGGAGAGTACCTTTACGTTGCTGGTGAGCAGGTAGACCTCCTCAAATTTGTTGAAGTTCCAGATAACCCTGAGCAGGATGATGGCATTGACGACAAAGTATACCTCCGGCAGGGTGATATACAGAAACTTGTGCCGCCCGGCGGCTCCGTCTATCTCGGCCGCCTCATAGAGATTCTGATCGATGGCCTGCAGCCGGGAGAGAATCATGAGGTAGGCAAAGGGGAAATTTTTCCAGATGCTGAAGATAATGGCCACCCAGACCGCTGTTGCCGGAGATCCGATAAGATTGATGCGCTGGGAAAACCATCCCAGCTTATCATAAAAAATGTCCATAAAAATACCGTTAACCGGATCAAAGAAGAATTGCCAGGAAAATACCACCGAGATAACCGGTGCCACATAGGGAAGAAGAATGAGACTGCGGACCAGTCCCCGCAGCGGAAATTTTTCATTCATTACCAAGGCTACGCCGAGTCCCAGCAGGGTCGCCCCGATTGTGGAAAATACGACATACATTACGGTGGTCAGCAGGGCGCTCCAGAACTCTCTGTCCCCTAGAACTTCCCGGTGGTTCAGGAAGCCGACAAACCGGCTGGCTCCGGAAAGATTAACCTGGAAGAAGCTGAGGTAGATATTGTAGAGAACCGGATAGAGGATAAGGGCGAGAATTATTGCGACCGAAGGCAGTACTAGAGCCCACCCGAGCAGTTCCTCGCGCTGGGTTCTGGTCCGACCATCAGTCAGGGCTGCTGCGGAGCTGCCTGACGGCTGCTTTCCGGCTTTCTTGAACTGCGCTTGCATATACACCTTCCTGAAACATGAGCCGGGCCGATTGTTCTATCAGCCCGGCAGGGTCTTGATTACTGTAACCGTGGGACTAATCGATAAGCTTGCGCATCTCAGCTTCTGCCCAGCGCATACCGGCATCAACACTCATCCTTTCCTGGGTTATTTTGTAGAGCATTTGCGGAATAATCTGTTTTGCGGTTATTTCGCTGGCTTCTTCGATACGAACTCCTTCCACAATACTGAAAGTCTCGACGTTTTCAAGCCCATCGATGATTTCTGCCATCTTTTCCGGTCCGTAGCTCTTGAACAGCCCCATGGGGTCATTCTGGAAGCGCGGGTTGGATGCGATTTCCTTGAGCATCGGATTCATGCCGCCCGGAGCCATGTGGAGAAAGGTTATGTAGGCGTTCGGGGTGTAGAGGTATTCGATAAACTTACGTGCTGCGGCGGTTTTCGCCGGATCTTTCTGCTGAAAAAATCCGAGAGCCACGACGGTACCATAGCCGGCAGGTGATTCGTTGGTCATGATGGGGGCGATGCGGGTGTTCTTTACCAGTTCCGGATCGAAATCCGCTCCTGACAGGTCTCCGAAATTGTCACCGGTCAGTGATCCCGCCGCCACTTCCAGCATGGCCAGATCGTCCATGATGTAGGTGGAATAGAAGAACATAGCCATTTTTCCCTGCAGGTAGTAGTCTCTTGCCCGCCAGGTCTGCGGTCCGGGAGGATTGAATTTAGCCAGTTCGGCATAGAATTCAACGGCTTCCTTCATCTCGGGAGAGTTGAAAACCAGGTTTTTGTCGGCGTCGAAGAGCGCTGCGTCGTTGGACATGGCAATAGGGGTAAAACACTGTTCAGCATAGGCTTCGGGCAGGGTTCCTACCAGAATTCCGTACTGGTTTTTGTCGGGCTGATAGAAATATTCAGCCGCTTTGAGGGTGTCTTCCCAGGTGCTCGGGGGATTGAGACCGGCTTCTTCGAACCAGTCTGCCCGATACCAGATACCCTGAATCCATCCGTGGTAAGGAAGGGCATAGTAGCTGCTCTTATCAGTGGTTTCCAGCACTTTCAGCGGGCCTGAATAGAAGCGGTCCTTGCCGATTTTGTCCACGATAGCCTTAGTTGCCTGAAGATCCAGAACTCCCTGGGTACCGAATGAGACTGCAGTCTCGGCCGGGCCTTCAAAGAGAGCGGGAAGTGTGCCTGCTGCCGCTGCAGTCTGCGTCTGCGTTGCCAGAGCGTTTTCGTCGACCGGAATCAGGTTGATGGTAATTTCCGGGTTAAGGGCGGTGAACGTGTCGATGAGCACCTGGATGGTTGCCATGCGGTCCGACTGGGTTTCTGTGGTCCAGAATTCGATAGCGACCGGTTTTGCCGCTGCCGCCGCTTCTTCCTGTCCCTGGGCCAGAAGGCCGGCGGATGAGACGGCAAAAAGCGCCAGAACCAGAATTGTTACAATCTTTCGTTTCATAATACTTCTCCTTTTGTTATTTCCAAAACGATTTGAATGGGGTTATTTTAAACCCGAAACGTTTTGGAAGTCAAGATTTTTCCGTGAACATTTTACGATTTTTCTGGATTTCAGTTCAAGAATGATAAGAAGATAGGGTCGTTTACCGAAAAGCGTATCAATAGTCATGAAATCCATAGCAAATAATGAATCCCAGTGCATTCTTAGAAATCTTTTCCAAGTTCCCTTGGATTGAATCATCCCTTTATTTCTGAATGTCTGGATGATTTTGTTCACTGTAGTGTAATGGATGTCGATATTGATTTTCTTCAGTTCATTTGAAATCTTCTTACAACCCCAAAGATAATTGTCCTGTTTCATTTCTAGAATCAGATTTTTGATATTTTTAGAGATAGGTTTTCTTCCTGGAGGGTTATGCTTTTAACTCCAGAAATTCTTTATAAATCGGCGTTGCCAACCAAGAAGAGTTTCAGGTTTCACTATGGTTAGATGATTCATTGCTCTTGCAGATAGAGCTCGTATCATCGAAAAAGTTAATTTATCACCCTTTCTAAAATGCAATCTTTTATTCTGAAAATTCAGGTAACGTTTATACATCTCATTCTCTCTTTTGAGTAGGAGCATTGTGAAAATGAGATTCTTTCTTTTCTTGAAAATAGTATTGCATATTGCAGCTGTGTTTTGTTGTTAGATGAAAAAAAATAACCCACGGGGAGGAAACTATCACAATATTTCAGAAGCACTGCCTAGAGGGCTAATGTATAAAAAAACTTCATACCATGAGGTTTGCACCATAGTTATTACTGGAGCATTAAAGTGTAAAAAGCCAGAGCAGGGGCTAGAAATCTACAACTATTTTAACGCCTAATTCCCTGCAGAACTCAATCAGGGACTTATATTCCGATTCAGCAATCAACCGGAGAATATCCATTTCTAGCTTCTGATATTCATGAATAGCGACATTTCTGAACCCGGTCATTCCAACCATAGATTTGGTTGATGCTTGTGATATAAGATTACTCTTTTCCAAAAGAATAAATGATTCAGCGCTATTCTGCGGCATTCCCAGATGATGAACAGCGACAAGATGCTGGGCAAGATCTATTGCGGCTTGACAGGCTCTTTCAATGTTGAGAATCATTGCATCAATATGTGTATAATTTTCCAGAGAATTGTCGGCACGATACTCTTCCCTCATTCTGCGAAGAGATCTTTCGATTATTGTAGATTTATTTAAGACAACATTATCTGGTGATATAGGCATCAACAACTTCCTTTCTGTCGAGGTTATATTGGATATACATTCCAAGAAGATTAGCGCGGATCATGTTCATCCTTTCTTCGTCCCTTACTAAGATAGGATGTCCTTTCAGCAAAGCTTCTCTCGCAAATACCAGATTCTCCGAAGATATCTGTCCCAGATCAACAGGTTTGGAAAGTTGATAGGAAAGCAAATTAGCAATATTAACACGAGTAACAGGATTAAGGCTCTTTCCGCCGTCAGTAAGAACAGCCAGATCAATATCACTATCGGGGCGAGAATTACCTGAAGCGGTACTCCCTATTAAAAAAACAGCGATAACTTCATTATACTCTTCAAAAACAGCTATAACAGCTTTTTCTATCTCCAAGTCCATATATAAAATGTATTTGATTTCACAATAATTTACAAGTAAAACATCAGATCTCTGCTGTTAACGCTTATTTTCACTTCAAAATCCTCACTACCACCAATAATTTGCTAGTGCAACCCGTCCTATAGTTTTTTTAACTTTTAAGCACTACTGCGATAACAATTATGATGCAGACCTGATAAAATTGATTCTTTACTAATTTTTCCAGTTTTTTCAAGAATAGGATTTTCTGGAATTCTATTGAGTCCTTGATGTGGTCTTTGATTATTATAATAGCAAATATAATTTTCAACTATATTCTTAATCTGCTTTTCTGAAATCATGAGAAAATTATCAAGAGCTTCCCTTCTTATAGTTCCAATCAAACGCTCTATATATACATTCATATTGGGAGAAGCAACACAGGTTTTTATTCCATTAATTCCATAGTCAAAATAGTTAATAGAAGTAAACTGTGAATCATTATCATGTACTAAGTAAGATTTCGGGAACTCCTCAGAAAAGTCAATTATCTGTTGCCGGACAAACTCCCTACAGGGATATTGAGTCAATTTACATGCAACAATTTTTCTTGAATGTAAAATCATTTTGAAAAGTTCGGAAGCGTTACATTACAGGCAGACTTGAGAATTGAGTTTCACTACCCGTTCCCGGCCAGCACAGCAGAGTCTTTGTACAGCCAGCATCTCACCATATGTTTTTCATCGACCAGGAATTCAGGAGAATCAGATTCCCTGCACAATGCTGATGCATATGGACAACGCGGAGCAAAATAACATCCTTTTGGAAGGTCAAAAAGGCTGGGAACTGATCCATCAATGGAATACAGCTCTTCCTTGCTGCCAATTTTAGGAATCGATTTCAGAAGTGCCTGAGTATAAGGATGCAAACACCATGGATCCGCCTTTTTCTTTACTAATTACCTTACCAGTATTATTATTAACAGTACCTATTAATAATGAAAAGAAGACGCAGTAAACAGAGAAAGCTACTATATAAACTCATCGAAACTAGTGGGGTACATCCAACAACTCAGTGGCTTCTTGCTCAGATAAAAAAGAAGTTCCCAGCTATTAATGAAGCAAATTTGTATCGTAATATTCGTATTCTCATATAAGAGGGAAACATAGTTACTGGATATACCCGGTGATGGATTCGGGCATTATGAAGCGGTTGATGCAGCACCGAATAGATAGTTATACGATGCAGTTTTATGGGATCTGTGAAGATTGCCAAGAAAAACCTTTGCAATCTGATTAACAACCATATGTTTCATCTTTTTCTACCTAAGGAGGTACTCTATGAAAAAGAAACTTACCAGTACAAACGGGGCTCCGGTTGCCAACAATCAAAATGTAATGACAGCTGGAAAAAGAGGACCAATGCTATTGCAGGATGTATGGTATCTGGAAAAACTGGCCCATTTTGATCGTGAAGTAATTCCAGAAAGAAGAATGCATGCAAAAGGATCTGGTGCATTTGGCGATTTTACCGTTACACATGATATTTCCCCATATACCAAGGCAGCAATTTTTTCCGAATTAGGCAAAAAAACTGAAGTTTTTGTAAGATTCTCAACGGTAGCTGGAGAAAGGGGTGCCGCTGATGCTGAACGTGATATCCGTGGTTTTGCCATTAAATTCTACACAGATGAAGGTAATTGGGATCTGGTAGGAAACAATACGCCTGTCTTCTTTCTTCGGGATCCTTTAAAATTTCCCGATCTGAACCATGCGGTGAAACGAGATCCCAAGACAAACATGAGAAGTGCACGGAATAACTGGGATTTTTGGTCATCTTTACCTGAAGCGATTCACCAGGTAACAATTACCATGAGTGACCGGGGGATACCGTACTCTTATCGTCATATGAATGGATACGGCAGTCATACCTATAGCATGATTAACGCTGAGAATAGACGTGTCTGGGTTAAATTTCTCCTTAAAACCCAACAAGGGATTAAGAACCTTTCAGATAAAGAAGCAGAAGTAATTGTCGCCAAAGACCGTGAAAGTCATCAGCGAGACCTGTTTGACAGCATAGAAAAGGGAGATTATCCAAAATGGACAATGTATATTCAAGTCATGAGTGAGAAGGAGGCGAACAACCTGCCATTCAACCCTTTTGACCTGACAAAAGTATGGTCTCATAAGGATTTCCCTCTGATTGAAGTTGGTGTGCTCGAACTGAACAAGAACCCGGAGAATTATTTTGCTGATGTTGAACAAGCTGCTTTCAACCCTGTAAATATAGTACCGGGAATAGGATTTTCTCCTGACAAAATGCTGCAGGGCAGGTTATTTTCTTATGGTGATGCTCAAAGATACCGCCTTGGTGTAAATCATAATTTAATACCCGTTAATGCACCTAAACATGGAGCGCATAGTTTCCATAGAGACGGCCAGATGCGAGTAGATGGAAATTATGGGGGAACCTTGGGATATGAGCCTAATAGCTATGGAGAATGGGAGGAACAGAAAGAATTTGATGAACCACCATTGGCTATACAGGGAAACGGTGCACACTGGGATTTCCGCAAGGACGATGATGATTATTATTCACAACCAAGAGACTTGTTTGCTATCATGAGTTCCGAGGAGCGGCAACGGCTTTATCATAACACTGCGCGAGCTATGGGTGACGCCCCCATTGAAATTAAAAAGCGCCATATTTCGAACTGCTTGAAGGTTTCCCGTGAGTATGGTGAAGGTGTTGCCAGAGCAGCAGGAATACCTCTGGATGAATAATCAGGATAGATTAGTTAAAACCTTGCATACATAGGAAACTATGAGAAAAATACTGCTTATTGTGTGCGGATGCATAACATTCGGGATTGGGGTGTTGGGAATATTGGTTCCATTACTCCCCACTACCCCATTCCTTTTATTATCAGCATCCTGTTTTTTCAAGAGTTCAGAACCCCTTTATCGGTGGCTTATCACCCAAAAATATTTTGGCCGTTATATATACTGCTATAAACAATATAAAGCTGTTTCTTTATGGTCAAAAACTTTCACTATACTATTGTTATGGGGTGTTATCGGATCATCAGTAATTATTATAGAAATAGTATGGCTTCGTTTGCTGCTGTTGGTTGTTGCAATAGGTGTTTCCATACATTTGCTTATGTTACGGCTGCTAACACAGGATATGATAGATTCCTATGAGGATTACAGGAAAACAATGAAAAATATCGTTTAAGCAGTCTATTTCGGTACATGCAAAGAGTTGGAATGAACACAATGACAATTGCTTTCATTTTTGTGTAACTTTTTTTGTCGGTTTGTCGTTAGCCAACTTAAATCGCAAACTGATGGTGAACCGGGATGGTCGGAGAACACCTGTCAGTACCTGCCAATCTATCAGCTGGTAAAGTTCTCAAGCAGGCTGACCATTTCTATAGCACTCACTGCGGCATCAAATCCCTTGTTGCCGGCTTTTGTTCCGGCTCGTTCCACTGCCTGTTCGATGGTGTCGGTAGTCAGAACCCCGAATATGACTGGCTTGCCTGAATCGAGTGAGACCTTGGCTGTACCCTTGGCGACTTCCCCGGCAACATAATCAAAATGGGGCGTACTTCCCCTTATGACGCAGCCCAGGCAAATGATGGCATCATAGTTTCCGAAGTCGAGCATCCGTTTGGCGATCAGGGGGATCTCGAATGCTCCCGGACACCATGCGACATCGATCTGATCCTTTCCCGCTCCGTGGCGTTCCAGGGCATCCAGAGCTCCTTCAAGAAGACGCGTGCTGATAAAATCGTTAAATCGTGCCGTGACTATTCCGAATCGTTGTCCGGACACCTTCAGCATCCCGGAAAATGTGTTGTACTGGTTTTG
>JADHUD010000082.1 GCA_016784705.1 Spirochaetia bacterium
GTTTGGATGAGCCGATTATTATCTCTTTGATGCAGACCAATAGACGGCTCATCAAGCACATACAGTACTCCTGTGAGAGAAGAGCCAATTTGTGTAGCAAGGCGAATACGTTGTGCTTCTCCGCCTGAAAGAGTACCTGCAGCCCTCTCCAGCGTCAGATAATCCAAACCTACATTAATGAGAAAAGATAGTCTTGATACTATCTCTTTGAGAATCTGCATGCTGATTTTTGTATCTGTCTCATTAAGCGTAAGTGTCTGAAAAAAATCCATCGCTTGCTTGATAGACATTTTTGAAGATTCCACTATAGTAAGATTATTAACAAGAACAGCTGTGCTCTCTTTTCTCAATCGTGATCCCCCACAGGTATCACAGGGTTTACTAGTCATGAAGGATTCAAGCCATTGGCGAATGCCTTGAGAATTTGTCTCATAAAATCTTCTTTTTAAATCATTAATAATTCCCGGGAACTTTTTATCAAATTTATAGGTTCCATTATTTTTTTCATTGGTATAAACCATATGAATTTTTTCATCAGTTCCATAGAGTATTTTATGTACTAACTCATCTGGAAGTTCATTAAAGGGAGTATCTAATGAAAAATTAAAGTGTTCGGACAGTGATATAAACTGGCTCCTATTCCATGCAGCTTCAGGGTTAGCAGTAGCAATTGCCCCCTCATTAAATGATTTCGACATCTCAGGAATAATTCGTTTAGGATCAAATTCAGTTTTCACACCTATCCCATGACAGTCAGGGCATGCTCCATATGGATTATTAAAAGAGAATAACCGAGGCTGAAGTTCAGGAATGTTTATACCGCAATCTGTACAAGAATTTTTTTCAGAAAACAGCAGTACGGATTTATTGGATATATTTAGAAAAGATACTAATCCATCTGTTATGGATAAGGCTGTTTCCATTGAATCAGCCAAACGTTTTCGATTTTCAAGATTTAGAATTATTCTATCAACTATAATTTCAATGGTATGTTTTTTCTTTTTATTAAGTTCAATCTTCTCTTCAGTTTCATGTACTTCCCCGTTTATACGAATTCTTGCAAATCCTGCCTGCCTGGCATCCTCTATCACTCTCTTATGTTCACCCTTTTTTCCCCGGACAACAGGTGCCATAATCATTAACCGCGTTCCTTCAGGAAGTTCATATATTTGTTCAATAATTTGATCAATGGATTGTTCGTGAATCTCTTTACCGCACACCGGACAATGCGGCTTTCCAATTCTGGCCCAGAGAAGCCGGTAGTAATCATAAATCTCTGTAACGGTTCCAACAGTAGACCTTGGATTCTTATGGGTTGTTTTCTGCTCAATGGCAATAGCAGGAGATAATCCTTCTATATAATCCACATCAGGTTTTTCCACTCTTCCAAGAAACTGACGTGCATATGCAGAGAGCGATTCCACATATCTTCTCTGACCCTCTGCAAAGATAGTGTCAAAAGCAAGGGAGGATTTTCCTGACCCGCTTATTCCGGATACTACAATCAGTTGGTCGCGTTCAAATTCAACATCAATATTTTTGAGATTATGTTCTCTGGCGCCCCTAATTATTAGTTTTTTCATCAATTACCTTCTGCAGTTCTTCAATAAATTCAATCTTACACTTCTGTTTGGTTGTTTTCTTAACTATTTCACCTTTCCTGAAAATAAAAACCTCTTTACCTATACCTGTTATTCCTATATCTGCATGAGAAGCCTCACCTGGACCATTAACTGCACAACCCATTACCGCAATAGATATATTATTTGTTATAGTTTGAAAATAATCCTGCATTTCCGATACAAACCAGTGAGTATCAAATCCCGATCGTCCGCATTTCGGACAAGAAACAAGCTTAACACCTGATTCGTAAAGATTCATCATTTTGAGAATTTCTTTACCGGCATATATCTCATCTTTTAATGGACCAGTTATAGAAACGCGAATGGTATCTCCAATTCCTTCCTGCAGAAGTCTTCCAAGAGTATAAGCACTTCTGATAATAGAAGGAATAACAGGACCTGCCTCTGTTACACCAAGATGGAGCGGATAGGTAAATCTTTCTGAGAATAGTTTATTTACTTGATAGGTAATTTCATGATCTGAATCCTTAAGCGAAATTATAATATTTTCAAAAGACTCAGAAAGGAATAAATTAATATAATCTTCGACTAAATTAATCATAGTTTCAGACCTGTTTTTATTATTTCTTACCTGTACTGGTAAGGAGCCCCCATTCAATCCAATTCTTATTGCACAATTTTGATCTGAAGCAGCATGAATTATTTCTCGCACTTTCCAATCTGCCCCAATATTCCCGGGATTTATCCGAATTTTCTGCACTCCTGCTGCAATTGATTTTAATGCCAGTTTAAAATCAAAATGTATATCCGCCACTACAGGTACAGGAGAATCTGGAACCAGTTTCTTAAGAATATCAATATCTGCATCTGATTGTGCAGAAAAACGGATAATATTACACCCTAATCTATGTAAGGCTCCAATTTCATCTAATAATGCTATTGAATAAGCCTGTATAGGTTTGTCCCACATTGTTTGTACAGCTATTGGATGTCCTGAACCAATTGGTACATTCCCCACCATTACTGTTTTTGTTTTTTTTCTTTCCATTTGTAAAATATACCACAAGCAAGAAAAAGGTTGTATCTTTTTTAACCAAACAGATAAACATTTGTTTGGTGCAAAAAAAAGATTACAACCTTTTACTAAAATGAATAATTTGGTTTTTCGGTATGTGCATGCTGCAGCATTCACATTCCAATTCTAATGGTTCTCTTATGGCCTTTAAACAGGTTTTAATACGTGTTTAAAAAACTTTTATCATAGATAGATTGATTTACAAGTCCTGACCTATACTCAAACCTGCACTTTAAGAGTATGCATTCAAAGACAAGAGCAAAAAAACCATGACAAATAATGCTACGGTTTCAACAATACCAATAACGATAAGATAGTTTGCAGTACCTTTTCCTGTTTCTCCAAGTGCATCCGCAGCCCCGGCAGCAGCCCTTCCCTGCATTGCTGCAGAAGCTCCAATAGCCAAACCTCCGAATATTCCTGCACCCAGTCTCATCATCGAAGGAGCTGCCGCAGCATTGTTAATAAACTGCATAAGTAAAAATCCATAAATAGTCTGCGTTAAAGCTACTCCTGAAAAAGCTACCAGCATGAATGGTGCTGTTTTATTATTAGCATAACATTTTTTCCAAACACCTACTGATGCAGAAGCCGCAGTACCTGTACCTAAAGCTGATCCAAAGGCTGCAAGACACAGTGCTGCTGCCGGACCTAAAAATCCAATATCCATAAATTACTCCTTAGCATATAGTAAGCAGTTCAATTAATAATTAAACTGTTTAAGTTCTATCATAAAAATCAGAAAAGTAATTGCTTTTATACTCATCAAGAGGTTTGTAAGCAGTACCCGACCACTCCATCCCCATCTGTCCGGAAAATTCAAGCATATTAAGCCGAACACCATGTACAATTACCGATAACAAACCCATCGCAATATTTAAGCCGTGACCAATTAACAATATTAACATAGCACCAACTATTGCAATTCCACCCGGAAAACTTGAAGCAATACTATTGAAGCTGGATGCAATTGCTACTGAAGACATACCAACAGCAAATAGTCTGATATATGAAATAATATTAGAGAAGGCACTTATTGAATCCAGAAATGTGGTAAACAATCCAGCGAATCCTTTCAGTAAGCCAATCATAAAATTTTGCGATTTACTCTGTTCGCCAAAAATCACAATAATCGCTAACCCACCAGTAATTGCATAGATTCCCCAGAATGGAAATACTTTATTTAATACCAGATTCAGTGTTAAAGTATACAGTCCGATAAGCATAGACAGCCAACCTAACTGGGCGATAGATTTCAACATTGGTAATTGCCTGATGAAGTTTATTACGCATGCAAGGCTCAATTGAACAATCCCTAAGATGAAACAGATATACATAACAAACTCAGCTGCATTTTGAGAAGAAATATCAAATAATTCCGGAAATGACGAGATACCCGGAATAACGAATTGTCTGAAAAATGGTACATTAGCTATGGTACGGCTTCCAAACCAGGTTCCCGTAATTGCTCCCCAGATAATCGTACTTACACTCAGGACATACATTAATCTTACTAGTTCATCAGATTTTTTTGTTTTAATATTGAGAGCAAGAGTCCCTAAAAGAAAAATTACACCATACCCTGCATCACCAATAATCATGGCGCAGAAAACAGCAAAGAACATGAGAAAAAACGTACTTACGTCATATTCCCGATAGCCTGGAACTGTTCCCAATAAGTTAAATACCGGTTGGATCATGCGTACCAGCCAATTGTTTTTTAGCTTGGTGGGTACGTTGTCTTCTTCTGCGGGTGTCTCAATAAGAAGTCCCCAGCAATTTTCGGCAGCGGTTTTTTTAAAAACTGAAACAGACTTTTCTGGGATATAGCCTGTTATCCAAGATACCGGTCCAGAACATCCCATATTTTCCTGAACTGTTTTTAATTGATGTTCTGAAACTATAATTCTTTTTATATCTTGATAAACAACTAAATTTATATTCTCATCTGAAATGAGTTCATCAATACACTTTATTCGTTCAATTGTATGAAAAATTTCCTGCTGAGCAGTTTCAAGCCCCATTCTACTGAACGTAACTGTTTCTACAAAATCAGGTAAATCGTTCTCATGAATATTTAGAAAAACAACATAAGCAAGTTTTTTTCTTTTCTTAAGGTACAAATACGGAAATTCATCTCCCAATAACTCTAATGATTTAAGTGGAACTTGAGCGGGTATTAATGCAATTCCGAAAGCATGTAAATTTCCAATATCTTCGGGCTGAAAATTACCCCATGGTGAAAGTTTTTCAACTAAAGAGTTTAATTCCTGAATATAATCTTTTTTATTAGCCTTTTCCTGTAAAAGTGCATCAAGTTCCCGACAATGCAAAATTACATCATGTAATGAACCGTCATGTTTCCGAAAATCATTTTCAAAATTTGCTGATTGTTTTTTCTTTTTTCCGGATTCCTGTTCAATCGCTGAAATCACCCTGTTGAATAACGCTAACAGCTGTTCGTCCCGTTCGATCTCTTCTGACCGCGCAGATCCGGATTCAGATATATGCATAACACCAGATTTTCTTAAAAGGGAAAGAGAAGGAATTCGTTCATTGTTTTTAACTAAAACAGAAACTTTTTTCATTTTCTCTATCATATCAGGACACCTTATCCATTTTGCTTTTGGCTATTTTTCCTCTTACCACTGCTGCAGTCTGCTGATCGCCCAGATAGATGCGTATTTTACGAATATGTTCATTAGTCTCAGGAATTTTAACTTTTTCAAACAAGTTAACCCGTTGAGATGTGACTCGCAACTCATGGTCCAGCAGCTCAATTTGCCGTTCAAGAATATCTACTTCTGCATCCAGTTCAGATAGACTTTTTAATGCCTCGATAGCTGCATCAGTCCAAAGTGGAGTTTTAATAAGGTTATAAGGTATATCCCTGAATTTCAAACCATCATAAACTGGGATATTTACCCCTGCTATATTGCCCTGATGCCGTTTGATTTCTTCAACAGCAATCAAATTCTCAATCTTTTCATCTTTACGGAGCAGCACATTTTCACCAAATACATCTACCCAGAGAGATATCTCCTTATAATGGTTATCTTTTTTAAGACGAAGTTCATTTGCCTTCTGTGTAACACTTCTTATAACCATTTGCAGCTGCTGCTTTTTTAAAAGTAATGTCGGTAGATAACGAGTATATCTCTTTAACTGATCTTTTTGTTTTTTTAACTCATTTTTAGTTAACTTAACAGCAGCCATTACTTATCCTCTTTATTTAACTCCGGCCAGTACTTCATAACTAAATCTGTCTTTAATCCAGTTTCTTCCGGAGCAAAACATTCAGATAATATCTGCCACCCTAAATCTAGAGCTTTTTCCAATGGAATATTAACAGATAATTCCATCATCTCCAACTCAAATTTTTCACCAAAATTCAGGAGTTTATCATCCCAATCTGACATTTGAAATCCCATTGATTTTTTCTCAAGAGATTCTTTATAGGAAGCGTATAATTTAATCATTCCATCCATTAATGAACGGTGATCATCCCTTGTAGATTTGTTCACTTGCTGTTTCAACCTTGATAGTGATCCGAAAGGTTCAATTCTTCCGTTTCTCAGATAGTATTGTCCCTCTGTAATGTAGCCCGTGTTATCAGGAACCGGATGGGTAACATCATCACCTGGCATTGTTGTTACTGCTAGTATGGTTACAGAACCTGCCCCTTCAAAATCCACAGCTTTTTCATATCTGGATGCAAGAGAACTGTATAAATCACCTGGATATCCACGATTTGAAGGTACCTGATCCATCGTTATTGCGATCTCTTTCAGAGAATCAGCAAAATTAGTCATATCAGTGAGAAGTACCAAAACTTTTTTACCCTGCAGTGCAAACTGCTCAGCTACTGCAAGAGAGATATCCGGAACTAATAAGCATTCGACGGTTGGATCTGATGCTGTATGAACAAAAAATATTGCTCGATTCATAGCTCCGCTTGATTCCAGCTCTTCTTTAAAATAAAGGTAGTCATCAAACTTTAATCCCATTCCACCCAGTATGATTAAATCAACTTCAGCCTGCATGGCTATTCTAGCTAAAAGTTCATTGTAGGGTTCACCTGAAACCGAAAAAATCGGAAGTTTCTGTGATTCTACGAGAGTATTAAAAATATCAATCATCGGTATACCGGTTCTGATCATATTCTTAGGGACAATTCTTTTTGCTGGATTTACTGATGGACCGCCAATTTCAATAAGATTTTCATCAAGAACCGGACCAAGGTCTCTTGGGTTCCCACTTCCATCAAATATCCTTCCTAAAAGATTTTCTGAAAAAGAAATTTTCATTGGCCTGTCAAGGAACCGTACTTCGTCACCTGTGGAAATGCCCCGTCCTCCGGCAAATACCTGTAACGATACAACTTTACCCTTTAATTTTATGATATTTGCCAGTGAAATTCCTTCTCTTGATGAAACCATAGCAAGATCGCCATTCTTTACTCCCTCGGCATTAACTGTAATAACATTACCCGAGATAGATTCAATTTTTGTATAAACTTTCTGCATACCTAACCGCCTGTCAGTCTTCTCATAGTAAGAATGGAGGATTTCCAAAACATTTTTTTGAAATATCCACCTTTCAGTTCTCTATTTTTCAATCCGTAATTTTGCCTTCACTTTATTCATTAGAGATTCTTCAGTCTGTTTAAATGAATCTGATTCCCAAGAAAAACTATTCCAATCTATAAATGTCTGTCTAAGCTGATTGAAAAAAGATCTTGCTTCCTGTTTTGTAGAGAGTGAAAACTTAGCTTTCAGTATTTCATACATAACATTAAAAATATATTTCTGCCGTTCAATGGAAACAGAACCGTCGATAAGATCAAATGAATCCTGCTGAAGATATACACTGTCAAGAAATTCAGATTTTTGGAAAATAATATAATCATCAAGGCTGGTTCCCTCTTCACCTACAACTTTCATCATCTGATTGACTTCTTCACCCCTGAACAGTATGTGACGGGCTAGATCGGTTTTACCTTTCTCAATAATTCCTTTATACTTAGTCCAGCTCTCAAGCGGATTAATAGCAGGATATTTTCTGGCATCAGAACGTTCCCTGGATAAACCGTGAAAAGCCCCCACAACTTTCAGCGTAGCTTGGGTAACCGGCTCTTCAAAGTTTCCTCCTGCAGGACTGACTGTCCCGCCAATTGTTACTGAACCTGTACTTCCGTCATATAATCGTACTAATCCGGCTCTTTCATAGAAACTTGCTATAGTTGACTCAAGGTAGGCAGGAAACGCTTCATCACCCGGGATTTCTTCAAGACGACCAGACATTTCACGCATAGCTTGTGCCCAACGTGAGGTAGAATCAGCAAGAAGAAGTACATTAAGTCCCATTTGACGATAGTACTCAGCCATAGTAACCGCTGTATAGACAGAAGCCTCACGAGCTGCTACCGGCATCGAACTGGTGTTGCAGATAATAATAGTTCTTTCCATCAGTGATTTTCCGGTTCTGGGGTCAGTCAGTTCCGGGAATTCAATGAGTGTATCTACAACTTCACCTGCACGTTCTCCGCATGCAGCAATAATAACTATATCGACGTCTGCATTTTTACTGGTTATTTGTTGTAATACAGTCTTTCCTGCACCAAATGGTCCTGGAATACAAAAAGTTCCACCAAGAGCAACCGGCAGAAAAGTATCAACAATACGAACTTTTGTTGTCATCGGTTCAACCGGTTTTAATCTTTCTTCATAATTTCTAATAGGCTTTTTGATTGGCCATGTAAATATCATGGTGACTGAATGATCAACACCACGTGGATCTGTCAGCACCGCAATCTCATCATAAGCTGAATAAAGGCCCTTTGGCAGAATCATCTTAACGGTAAAATCTTCCTGTGCAAAACCGAAGGGCACCATAATCCTATGCTGAAAAATCCCCTCCGGCACAACTCCAAGTGTATATGCCGGCTGCACAATATCACCTTTTTTAACTTTAGGTGTAAATTCCCATTTTTTATCAGGTATGGCGTTCATATAGATACCGCGCTGAAGAAAAAATCCGCATTTTTCCGCCAAATCAGCAAGTGGATTCTGCAGACCGTCGTAAACCTGACTAAGCAGTCCTGGTCCAAGGTCTACACTGAGCTGCTCTCCGGTAAATTCAACAACATCTCCAACACCTATACCGTTTGTCATTTCAAAAACCTGCAAAGCTGCACTATTACCAGTAACTCGAATAACCTCAGCTTTAAGTCTTTTTTCATCAAGAACTATATAACCAACCTCGTTTTGTGAAATATTACCTGAAAATTCCACAGTTGCCATATTCCCATTAATTCCAACTATTTTCCCAGTATTCATCTAGTACAACTCCAAATTGTTACTTTTTCTTCAATACACAATTAGTAAAGATGACTCTAATAATTACAACGCTATAAATTTGTATCCGTAGCTTGTATATTAGAGAATATGTTTTTAAAAGCTTTAAGACCTTGCTCTTTATTCTGAGCATTATGTCTTTC
>JADHUD010000083.1 GCA_016784705.1 Spirochaetia bacterium
GAGCTTCCTCAGAAGGGAGCGGTTCTGCATGGCATTCCCTTTCCTGGCAGTGCACCGGTCCTCCATGTAAGCGGTATCAAGGGAGAAATGGAACAGCTCGACCTTCCAATGGCCGCGTGCGATTTGCATGAACTGTTCTGTACCGATTGGTGCGCTCATGATATAACACACAAGCTCCTGAGATCTCTATGGGTAAGGCGCAGCCGTCCACGTTGCCGCCACATACTCATGTCAAGCGTGTCAAGGTCTCCTGACCCCCGGTTAGTAAACCTTGGAATTCCTGTCGTCTCACCATAACGACTTCCATGATGTTGCATTCTGCTCAGGCAAAAGCATCTGCATTCCCATGTTCCGTATTTCGGGGCCTCCTGTACTCAGGAGCCAACTCACTTCAGCTACTGCTTTCGGCCCACTTGCTCGTTTGTCTACGCTTAAAGTCGGCAGTTACCCACCTTCCTCCAAGACTAAACAACCGGGGAACGGCTAAAGCCTTATCCTTCGCGGTTGGTTAACCTTTCCCGGGCGGACGGCTTCGCCTTACCGGACGGGATTCCCACCCGCTATATGTTAAAGCGACCTATGCTCGGCCGCACTACCTGGCACTGAGCTAGTTTATCGTATTTATTTGACATTGTTTTCTAACTTAGGTCATGTAGTAATTGAAAATCTCCCATTTGTACAACTGATGCCTCTTTTCTGGCTTTTTCTGCTGCAAATACAACCTGATGACTTAAACATCCTTCTATAGTTTTCTTATTCATATCTGAATAATCTCCACTACGCCAGGCTGCAATGTAAGACTTCATGAGCTCAAAATCTCCTCCGCCATGTCCTTTTACTGCTGATACTCCATCCATCATATTAATGGGAATCTCCTCCCACAGGTTATCGAGAAATGAAAAAACATTGATCGTTTTCCCATCAGTGTCCAGCATCCCCCTTGAACCAAAAATTCTAGTTTTACGATAATCAGCATCTGAAAAAGCCACCACCGAGAAACTAGCTGTTTTATTATTTACAAACTTAATATTTACTACCTGATTATCTACAACAGTGTTATCACAGCTATAAACACATTTTCCATAGGGACCTGTTTTGAGCTCTTGCTCCAGAGCCTCATGAGTAAAATCACTAATAACAGTATCAAGGGGCCACTCTTTAGAACCATTTATCAGCTGATTTCTATAAAATCTACAGGATGAGAAAGGACATGTTTTTTCAATAGAACAATCAATACATCTATTTGAAGAATTTTTAGGTTTTGATCCTTCGTGAAAATGATTTAAAGATCCAAAAGAAGAAACCGAGAGAACTTTTTCCTGCATGATATGCATGATCCAATCAATATCATGGCAGGATTTAGCTAATAAAAGGGGACTGCTGATATCCTCTCTACGCCAATTCCCCCGAACATAGGAATGAATAAAATGCCAGTACCCAATCGGTTCTAAACTTTGAATAGAAACAATATCTCCCAATACATCATTTTCTATTATTTTATTTATCTGTCTCGTAAGCGGAGTATAAAGAAGAACATGACACACACCAAAAAGCTGCTTATTATGGTGAGTCACAATATCAGCAATTTCCTTAACTCCTTCAATCTCGGTTGCTATAGGTTTCTCTAGCAGGATATTATATCCTGCTTCAGAAAATGCTTTTACCATTTTTACATGTGTTCTATCTGGAGTTGCAATTAAAACTGCATCAGCTTCAGGAGCTGCTTTAAGCAGCTCTTCTCCAGATTTATACTGGAAAGAAGATGGTATATTAAACCTCTTACTGAAAATCTCTCTTCTTTTTTTGATATTTTCAGCTACTGCAATTATTTCCAATTGTTTTTGTGTGATTTCAGCATACTCACTATAAGCACGCCCTCTACTGCCTGCTCCAATAACTGCAAGTCTTAATGCTCTTTCATTTCGTGATTTTCGTGATTTCATAGCTACCCCTTTACAGAACCGGAACGAACCCCGGCAACGACATACTTCTGCAATAAAAGAAAGAAGATTACTATTGGCAGCATTCCCAAGACAAGAGTTGCTAAAGCATAATCCCATCGGTTTGTATATTGGCCAAAGAAACTAAATACAGCTAGTGGGATAGTGTGTAAATCTTTTTTGGATAAAATCAGGAGTGGTAGTAAAAAATCATTCCAAATCAGCAAAGCTTGCAAAATCAAAACAGTAACAGTCATAGATTTTATCAAAGGTATCACTATATGGAAAAATATTTGTAACGTATTACATCCATCAATAAGTGCTGCTTCCTCCAGTTGCAATGGTACTGATTTAATAAAACCATGATAGAGAAAAACAGTAAAAGGAGTGCTGTAACCCATATACACTATGATCAAACCAATATGAGTGTTTACAAAATGTAGTTGTGTTACTACTCGCATAAGAGGAATCATAATTGACTGAAAGGGAGTAATCATAGCAGCTACAAACGCAAAAAAGAGTATGGTGGTAAGTTTTGACTTGTGACGGACGATCCACCAGGAAGTCATAGATCCGAAAATTACCAGGAGAAATACAGAGATCGTGGTTATAATAAGTGAGTTACATAAAACCTTAACAAAATTAATTTTCTCTATTGCTTTGCTATAGTTGCTCCAGGCAAATACTTGCGGTAAAGATGCAGCATTTTTAAGGATCTCACCAAAAGGTTTTAATGAGTTAACAATAACAAAATAGAAAGGAGCAAGAAACAAGAGTGCTGCCAAAATAACAAAAATCTCAGCAATTGTTACTTTGGTATTTCGTTTTTGTGCTATCATACTTCCACCTCCCTACTTTTAGTAAAGCGAACCTGAAGCATAGTCACCCCGCCAACAAGAATGAAATAGATAAGTGATTTTGCCGAGCCAATACCAAAATTACTATAACTGAAAGCCTCATAATAGATATTCAAAGCAACCGTTTCGGTAGATCTAAAAGGACCTCCAGCCGTCAAGGATAAAACAATATCAAAACTTTTAAAGGTCCACGAGAGAACAAGAAACAGACAGACTGTAATTGCGGACATTGAAAGGGGTAGTATAATTTTAGAGAACATACCGAAACTTGAGGCGCCATCAATTTTTGCTGCTTCAAGCAAATGTGTATCAATGTTTAGCAGATGTGCAATATAGATTATCATCAGATACCCAACAGACCTCCAGGTATAAACAATTACAATTCCCCAGAAACCTGTCTCAGGAGAACCTAACCATGGGAGCATGAATACTTGTAAGTTGGTCAGCTCCCCAATTGTTCCAAATCCATTCACTAAAATAAATCGCCATATAAACCCAAGTAATACTCCACCAATAACATTAGGAAGGAAAAAAACTGTTCTCAAAGGCCCACGTGACTTTATAGGTTGAATAAGTATGAGTGCAAAAGCAAATGCCAAAACATTAGTGAGAATTAATGTTGTTACAGTAAATCTTACTGTAAACCAGAAAGAAGCAAAAAACTGTGAATCTTCTTTAAATATCTCGATGAAATTTCTCATTCCCACCCAGATAGGCTTTGCATTAACACCATTCCATTCTGTAAAACTGTAATATATACCTGAGAAAAATGGATATGCAATAATAAGAATAAAAAATATGGATGCAGGCCCGATAAACAATAGAGTTAAACCAGTTTTCTTCACCAATGTCATACCAGCCTCCTTTAGAAATCAACTTAAAAGTAAGCGTTTAAAAGTAAGACCTCCTGATTTTTCAGAAGGTCTTATATCTGTTAGAGAAAAGCACGTTAAATTATTTTGCTAATTTAACCCATGAATCCTGCATATCTTGCAGCATTTCATCATAGGTAATTTTTCCAGCAACATACTTTTGTGTGTGTTCTGCAAATTCATTATACATTCCATCATGCCAGGTAGTAAAAGACCATGGTATGGTTTTACCTTCTCCAGCATATGTCAGTAAGTCATTGCTAATGCCGCCGAGTAGATTAGATTTTATATTATCAAATGCCGGAATGTAGCTAAATTCATCTGTAAGATAGCGGTTTCCAGTTTCAGATGATACCATCCAGTTGAGAAACTGTTTCGCCTCATCCTGTACTATAGATTGATTGTTTATTACCCAATAGAAAGGAACCCCTACAGGAACTCTGTTGGAGACATCAGGATCATTATTAACAGGTATCGGAATAATTCCCACTTCAGCATTTGGGTTTGCTTCATAGATACCGACTTCTTTCCAATTTCCCTGCTGAACCATAGCAACCTGCCCAGTGTTAAAAAGTGACATCTGCGCATTGTGATCGGTAGTCAGTGGATTTTTGTTTCCATACTGAATGGTCAGATCGAAAAGATCTTTAAAGCTCTGGAAAATCTCATTTTCTACAATCGTTGTTTTTCCTGAATCCAATGCATTACTAAATTCTTCCGGATCAGGTTGTGATGCAAAAGGTATATTCATAAGATGCATACCAATAACCCACCACTCTGAATATCCATTACCAAAAGGAGTAACTCCATAGTTCTGAATTTTTTCTGCTGCTTGCCGCAGTTCATCAATTGTCTTTGGAGTTTTCAGTACCCCGGCCTCTCGAAAAATAGCTTTATTGTAGATAAATCCATATCCTTCGATATTGAAAGGCATTCCCATGAGCTTACCATCAAATACCATTGGCCGCTTTGCAGATTCAAGCACATGTTCTACCCAAGGCTCGTCAGATAGATCAGTAAGATACTCAGAAAATGTTTTTGCCAAGGCTGGTCCATCGACTATAAAGATATCAGGTCCTGCCCCTGCAGCAAATTTGGTTTTCAATGCAGTACTCCAATCAGCAGCACCACCAACCGTTTCAATGTTAAGATTTACTGTTGGAACTACATTTTTATAGACTTCAGTAATTTCTTCCCACTGCTCTACCTGGCTGACTTTGAAGTGGAATAAATTTAGTTCTTTAACCTCCGACCCCTTCTCAGCCTGTCCGCTCGCATAACACATTGATGCAACAGCACCAAGAATGATTACAAATAGTAATACCTTTTTCATTATCTCCCCCTTAAAGGAATTTGTATTTGCCACTTTTGTTTGTTGTGACAACAATCATTATGTAGCGCAAAATAATCATTTGTCAAGCTTTATTAAAATAAATTTTATTTCCTTATATCTTATCTCCCAGCATAACACTTTTATAAAAGATTCCTTATCATTCTCAACTTCCCCGAAAAACCCTATCCCACTTGACTTCATAAAATATATTAATTAGAATGTTCTTTGAGAAAACAAACTAGAATTTGTAAGGAGTTTCCTACGGGTTACCAGCAAGAGCAAAAGAAAAAAAACATAATAAAAATTCTGGAATTAATCCATACTCAACAAGAAATCAGCCGTATTAATATTGCCAAGGAATTGGGCGTGGATAGATCCACTGTGACAACTATTATTCCAGAATTATTGAAAGTTGGTATTTTACAAGAATTTGAGCAAAAACCTTCAGGTAAAGGAGGTCGGCCCCCTTCACCTCTTAAAATCAATCCCGACTTTGGATATACATTAGGTATTTCTATTCATCTAAAAGGTTATCAAGCAAATCTACTGGATTTAAATGGAAATCTTATTGAAAGTTTAAGGGAAGATCTTCCCTTTGTTTATAATGAATTTACTCAAAATACAATTACTATTATTAACCGATTAATCAAAACCTCAGAAAAACATGGCCATCCTTTAATAGGAGCTGTCGTATCCATATCCGGAACCATTAACCCAAAACTAAATAGTATTGAACACTCTTTTGTTTTTGAACTTGAGCATTATGATTTCCAAAAAGAAATTGCTGATAATTTCCCTTTCCCGATACTTATAGAAAATGATGCCAATGCTTGTGCCTGGGGGGAACTTTTTCCTCAAAATGATCATCTTCATTCATCATTTCTTTACTTACTTGCAAGAACTAATGTATATAACACAAACAATAAATCAGATACCGGTATGGCAATAGGTATAGGTGTTGTAGCAGATGGAAACATGATATATGGAGCACACAATAGGGCCGGTGAATTACGAAGTGCTTTGTGGGAGGAGTCTAATGGAAACAAAAATCAAGTATCTATCCCTGTTTCCAAATTATCACAGATTCATAGCAATGAAACTATTTTAAAGGAATATATTAATGAAATACTTATCTCTTTAGGCCCAGTTGTTTCAGTTATTGATCCTGAAGCAATTATTATTGGAGGGGATCTAAAAGATAAATTACCGATTGTTTTTGACCAACTGAATTCTCCGGAAAACAAAGGGTTCCTGGGGGTTGAGCATTCTCGATATACAATAAGCGGCCCAAGAAAAGGTAATAATGAAATTTGTGCAGGAGCTGCCTGCATGTTTTTAATAAGACTATTTAAACAAGATTTTGAATATGGCCCAACTACTAGTAAAATATCATGGAACTCAATTTTTCGCATTACACAGGGTCGCATCTAAGCCTGTAGCAAAAAAATTTCTGTAAAAATTACTTTAGAATGGGTTTCTCGCTTATTTCAATGTAAACAATACCCTGAATCCGTATAAATTTTCAAATGATCCAAGATACCCACTATAATTCAGAGTAGATTGAAACAATATTTCAGTTTATTTGATAAAATAGTAAATTCTCAATGTAGCGGACTTTTGCATAGTAACATGAGAGCAAAAGTGATGAGAAATAGTAAAGGAATATGACATTCTACTTATCATAAGGATACAGCTCTCCAGATGAAACACAACGAGGTAGTATATTTTCAGCAGTAAAAAGCCGTTAGAGAGCTAAATAGGTGCTCCTAAAGACCGCATACCAAGGATCATGGCACCAAAGTTTTAGCCTGAACTTACGTGCATGATAAACGAGCTTGCAGGAGACCCTGATCAGATCATCAATAACTTTTCGTAACCGTTTGCGTTTTCCCTTGTGGCGGTAGGGCAGGTTTTCAGAAAACTGTAATGCTGTTTGTCCGATCATCCGTAAGGTGTTGAAGGCAATCATAGCGATATGGAGGAGTATGGCATTAACTGCCAGCTTACCTGAGGGAAATCGTTCTACATTCATATCGGTTTTTAGCTCACTGTTGAAACTTGGAGTTTGCAATGCAAACTCCCAAGAATAACCTGCGCAGCTGGTTATTCAGTTCACTGGTTCCATGATCATGATAGAGTCCAATGATTGTTTCTGGATCCTCGTAGAGATTGGTCCAATAGACGTCCACTTCAACATCCGGTACCAGATAGGGAACCCCCTGATGATCTGTGGTACGAACGGTAACCTGAAAAACTTGGTCAAGTTGTGGTAGATTACTCTCTTCAGATGCTTTCGGGTGGGCTGCGGTAAGCACTCCGGTATAGACGGATTTACCGGTTCGAGGTGTGGTGCAACTCCCCATAGCCAGCGCAAGATCCTGCCACCGTTGCCTGGATTCTCTCCTGAGATTCCGTTTCACTAAAAAGTAATGCGGAGATTCCATAAGTACCTTAAGTGTGTCAAATGCATCATTACCACTATCGAGTCTGAATAACAACGGATGGGTAAAAGACAATGCTTCAAGCTTTTGGAGATTTCTTTCTAGGTATTCAGGAGTATCCTTTTGGCAATATGGAGTTTGCGAAACAAACTCCCTAGATTAACGACACAAAGTGTCGTTAATCAACTGACTGCCTGGCCGTAACTCCTGATCCAGCATATATCCTTCAACACCGATGTAGCTGAAGATGGGAGCATAGCCATCGTGCCCTTTATAGGTTCTACTTACCCCTTCTTTGCGAGTTTTTGAATTGTCCATGGGTGATACATCGATATCTACCGGGATATAGGTTCCATAGGCACTTCGGATAGGAGTGAATTCCAATGCATCAAGCAGATTAAGATTCACTTGATCAAGAAATCCATGAGTTTTTTCTTTAGCAGTTCGGACTATTTGCTCGAGATAGAGCCGGATAGTTTCGGGGGCAAATACCGTTTGCAGATTCAATGATTCATGAAATAACGGATCATGGTGAAATTGCGCAACTTCTGCAAAACTCGTTCTTCCCTGAACATGTAGACCCGCTAAGGTGGTAAGAACCTGCTGTGCTCGTGGGGATAAATCGAGGGAAGTCCCTGAGGATAGACCAAATTTTTCAAAAATTTTGCCTACAAGAACCATTCCGGCTGTGCTATTTAAGATAGATGTTGTAGAATCTATAGATATATTCAAGTTCACCCTCCAGGTGCGTAACGTTTTGTTGTTAATTCATTATACACCAAAAGGTTGAACTTGTTTTTTATTTTTTTTTATACGGATTCAGGAATACTTTAAAATTCCAAGAACCCCATCTGTATTATATTTGGCTCTTTTCGTTATTTGAAGTGATATTTCTTTACAGATGCTCGTCCTATAGTTTTTTTAACTTTTAAGCACTACTCCGAAAATAATTGAGATGTAGGCCTGATAAAACTGATTCCCTATTAATCCTTCCAGTTTTTTCAAGAATAGGATTTTCCGGAATTCTATTGAGCCCTTGATGTGGTCTTTGATTATTATAATATCGAACATAATTTTCAATTATATGCTTAATCTGTTTTTCTGAAATCACTAAAAAATTATCAAAAGCTTCCCTTCTTAGAGTTCCAATAAACCGAGTTCCAATAAACCGCTCTATATATACATTCATATTGGGAGAAGCAACACAGGTTGTTACTCCATTAATTCCATAGTCGAAAAAGTTAATAGAAGTAAACTGTGAATCATTATCGTGTATTAAGTAAGAATTCGAAAACGATTGAGAAAAGTCAATTATCTGTTGACGGACAAATTCCCTGCAGGGATATTGAGTCAATTTACAGGTAACAATTTTTCTTGAATGTAACTGTATTATCAATAACAGATACAGTCTTTTCCCAAACAATGTGTCAATTGTTGCATAATCCATAGCAAAAAGGGTATCCCAATGTGCTTTCAGGAATTTCTTCCAGCTCCCATTAGGCTGAATTTTTCCATTCTTCCTGAATGTTTGTACTATCTTATTTACCGTTGTAGGATGTAAATCAATTCTTAATTTTTTCAATTCATCTGCTATTCTATGACATCCCCAGAGATGATTTTCCTGTTTCATTTCAAGGATTAGATTCTTTAAATCATTGGAGACAGG